>JAKAHZ010000211.1 GCA_021814615.1 Nitrospirota bacterium
GATCTGATGCTCCTTGATCTCCTTCAGTTCAGGTTCTGACAGGGAGGAGAAGAGCTCGATATCCTTGAGCAGTCCGTTTTCTTTTTTTCGGCCCTGGCCGTTCGGCTTTTTGCGTCCTTCGGCGTACGATGCCATGGCTGGCCTCCGCTTTCCCGTTGATTTCTTCTTTCCGCTGCTTGTCATATCGCCACTCTTTTACTGGCAAATCATTGAATATTCAATGCCTTCCTGTACTTCTTTGGAACGATTTAAAAGAATCACTTCCGGGTATTGAAAATCCGAAGATGGTGGTATTAGAGCAAGGAAGTTCGAACAACAAATATATTACGCTAAATCAATAGGTTAGCCGTGTGATTTAGATCACAGAGACTTCAAGCCTCTTGCGTTAAGATAAGCCAACTTTAGGGCAATACTGATATTGATCCTTATTCTTGCCAGGAGGTACTTATCATGAAGAACGTAGCAATGAGCGAAACCATGGTTCTTCAGGATCTGAGGAAAGCCCAGGTTGCCTGTCATGCTCCCTTCTTCCTCGTTGCGCTTCTGACAGCGCTCCTCCTGGTTGCCGGGTGCGGCGGCGGCGTTTCCGCAACCATGAATTCGACGGGAACCGATGCCACCGGCACGACGGATACGACCACAGCCACTGCCACGGGCACCGATTCGACCGGTATCGCAACGCTCAGCTGGGCAGCACCGACGACAGATGTGGACGGCAGCCCCTTGAACAACCTCTCCGGCTACAAGGTCTACTACGGTACGGCCCAGGGCGTTTATGCCTCCGTCGATGTGGGCAATGTGAGCTCCTATCAGGTTGGCGGCCTTGTCAAGGGACAGACCTACTATTTCACGGTGACCGCCTACGACGCGAACGGTTATGAGAGCGATTACGCGGACGCCGTGAGCAAGATGGTCAGCTAGTCAAATAACCCCCCTCTGCGGGAACGGCAGGATCAGTGGCAGCAAGCTGAGCCGGCTGTTCCCGCCCCGCTTCTTCCCGCTTTGTTCACTCGATTACCACAGTATTGTTCCGCGTTCCGCAGCTTTCGGGTAGCTCACGCGCAGGAAAGCGCCTGCATCCGTTCCTCCTCGATGATCCGGAGCAGATACTGACCGTAACCGTTTTTCTTAAGCGGCTCCGCGAGCGCGCAGAGCTGATCGGCTGATATATAATCCATCCGGTAGGCGACCTCTTCGATACAGGCGACCTTCAGCCCCTGCCGCTTTTCGATGGTCTCGATGAAGGTGCTTGCCTCGAGCAGGGATTCGTGCGTTCCCGTGTCGAGCCAGGCGAATCCCCTTCCCATCAGTTCGACGTCCAGTTCTCCCCAGGCAAGATACCGGTTGATCACATCGGCGATCTCCAGCTCGCCCCGGCGTGACGGCGCAAGCTGCGAAGCTATCTCGATGGCGCGGTTATCGAAAAAATAGAGTCCCGGCACGGCGTAGAAGGATTTGGGATTCGTGGGCTTTTCCTCGATGCTCAGCACCCGGCCCCGGTCGTCGAACTCCACCACCCCGTACCGCTCCGGATCCTTCACGCGGCAGCCGAAGATAAGCCCGCCCCGCTCCCGCCGCACCGCTCGCTTCAGGATCTCGGGAAGGCCGCTTCCGTAGAAGATATTGTCGCCCAAGGCAAGGCATGCGGGATTCCCGCCCAGGAACTCCCGGGCGATCGTAAAAGCCTGCGCCAGTCCTTCCGGCCGCGGCTGTTCGGCATAAGAAAACCGGAGACCCAGCGAGGCGCCGTCACCGAAGAGTTGACGGAACCGCGGCAGGTCCCCGGGGGTGGAGATGATCATGATATCCCGGATGCCGGCAAGCATCAGAACTGAAAGCGGATAATAGATCATCGGCTTGTCGTAGACGCTCAGCAGCTGCTTGTTCACCGCAAGGGTGATCGGATAGAGCCGTGTCCCGGCTCCGCCTGCCAGGATGATTCCTTTCCAGCGGCTTCCGTGATCCATCATATGCATTTCCGCCCCCCTGTCCGGGAAGAATGACCTCGCTCTGCCCTTTGATCTGTCTTTCTCGCGCAGCCGGGACAAAATTTCATCGAGTCCGGTTTACGGACGTGACAATCGTCTGTTTCTTTGCCTGCAGACCGGTTTCGTACCTCGTCTTTGCCGGGTTGTTGCCGGCATACCCGGCCACATCGGGCCCGATGGGAGGCCATGCTTCGCCGCCCCACCACGAAGGCCGCTCCGTTAAATAGAGCGATGCCGGCAGCGTTTCGAGATTCGACTCGCCCTGGCAACCCGGCCCGTCGTCGGTATCGCAGTGCTTTACTTCGTCGCTGACCACGTCGTAATTCATGTGGCGAAGCATCGAGCTGTACACCGTCGCATCATAGTTGTCCAAAGACGAGGGGCTGGACGACCAGTAGCCGAATACATAGATGGCCTTCTGGCTGGAGGACGTGGTGTTCTGGATCTCGTAGAGGTTGTGGTAGCCCGCCGTGCCCAGCACGTTGCCCACGATGTTGTTGTTCCGCGAATGGGCCTGGAACACGATCGGGTAGGTGTTGGACGTCATCCCCGACTGCCACCCGCTGATGCTGTTCCGGAAGATGGTGGTGTACCCGTTCG
>JAKAHZ010000108.1 GCA_021814615.1 Nitrospirota bacterium
CTCGCCTGGCGGGCCTTGTTGCCGTACACGAAACTGATGATCAGGAGTATCGTGACCACCGCTGCA
This sequence comes from Nitrospirota bacterium, assembly GCA_021814615.1. Lineage (GTDB taxonomy): Bacteria > Nitrospirota > UBA9217 > UBA9217 > UBA9217 > JAKAHZ01. The sequence continues at coordinate 67 of JAKAHZ010000108.1, forward strand.
AGTGAAATGAAGATGAGCTTTGCCTTCTGGTTCTCGTCCATTGCGCTGCGTTCCGGTCTGCCTTCCATGTGTCCTTATTCCTCCCTTAGAAGTGATAAATCCGAAATTCGAACAGTCCTGAAAAGACAAAGGCTAAAAACGTATCTTGCCACACAAGGCACAAAAGGTTCGGAATACATCAAAGTTGTCAAAGTCCCTTTTTGTGCAGTCTGTGCTTTATGTGGCTGATCAGAATTTCAATTTCGGATTTCGTATTTCGATATTCGAATTAGCGTTTTCTAATGGTATCTCTTCACCTCGAACCGGTAGAGCGTGATCTCCGTTCCCGACGGGATCCCCGCCTTCTGCATGGCGATGCCGATCTGCTGCTGCACCGAGTCCACGCCCTCCAGGTCGGGGAGCAGCAGGCCCCGGCGGCTCCCCGCTGCGACGATGACGCCGTAGCGTTTCGGATCCAGATCCGCCGCGCCGGTGACACGCTCGGGTGCGGAAAGGACGTCTACGGTATATTCGATGTCCGGGAGTTCGTTTGCGGTGACGCAGGGGAAGCGGGGATCGCAGGTCGCCGCGCTGACGGCGTTCCTGACGATTTCCTGGGCGATGTTCGGTTCGGCAGGCTGGAATGTTCCGATGCAGCCGCGGAGCATGCCGCGGATCTTGAGGCAGATGAAGACGCCGGCACGCTCGCGCATTTCCGGCGTCAGGTCATTCTCGCCGGGAGAAAGGATTTTGCGCTCCCGGATGTAGAGCTCGACGGTGTCCCGGGCGAGCTTGACGAAAGAATGCATTACTTCTCCCGCTGCACCACATAATCCGCGAGGGCCAGCAAGGCCTGGCGGGCAGGTGAATCGGGGAACAGGGAAAGCGCGGCTTTCGCCTCGTCGGACAGTGACTGCGCAACATTCAGGGCGTCCCGGACGGTGCCGTGCTTGCGCATGAGCGAAAGGGTAAAAGCAAGGTCGTCGTCGGTCATCTCGTCGGCGGCCAGGACCCTGCGCATGGCGTCCTGCTCGGCGGGTTCGGCGCGCCGCATAAGGTAAATGAGCGGCAGGGTGACCTTGCCTTCGGCGAGGTCCTTGCCCAGGACCTTGCCGAGTTCGTTCGCGTCGGCTGCGTAATCGAGCGTGTCGTCGGTGATCTGGAAAGCCTGCCCCAGCTTTCTGCCGTAGGCGGCGAGGGCGTCCTCCTGGGAGAGGGGAGCCTTGCTGATGATTGCGCCGAGGCGGCAGGCGGCGGTGATGAGCACGCCGGTCTTGCAGTCGACGATGCGAAGGTAGTCGGCCTCGCTCATGTCGGCGTTCTGGATCTGCATGAGCTGGAGCACTTCGCCTTCGGACATGGCCGTGGTCGTCTCGGAGAGCACGTCCATGACCCGCTGGTTGTGAAGCCGCACGCCGTGGTAGAGCGCCTTGGAATAAAGATAATCGCCGACGAGGATGCTTGCCTGATTGCCCCAGATGGAGTTCGCCGACGAGCGGCCGCGCCGGACCTTGGCTTCGTCGATCACGTCGTCATGGAGGAGCGACGCGGTGTGGATGAATTCCACAACTCCGCCGATGGTGTATTCGTCGTCATGGCCGTGGTAGCCGCAGAGCCTGGCGGAGAGGAGGTGCAGGAGCGGCCGGAAGCGTTTGCCGCCGGCGCCCAGGATGTAGGTGCTGACCTGCCGGATGAGAGCCACATCGGTGCCCAGGCTGTCATGGATCCTGGACTCCATGCGCTCCATGTCGGATTTGTATTCCTTGAGGATGTCCTGCAGGGTCGTTATCATCGCGATTCCCGGAAGAAAACTGCTTGAATAATAGGGGAGAACCCGTGCAAAGTCAAGGGAATTGGGGGAGTGTGAGGCCGACAAGGTGACAAGGGGACAGGGCGAAAAAACAGACGCGGAGTAAAGATCGACAAGACGATAAGGTGAAAGACGCTGAGATTCTCGACTGCGACTGCCGGCTGTTTCATTAAAAGCAAAAAGAGGCGAACCGGAAAATCGGAACGCCTCTTGCAACTTTGAACTTTGAACTTTGAACTTTGAACTGTCTTACATTTTCATCGCTTCCCGCACTTTTTCCATCGTCTCTTTCGCCACGATGCGGGCTTTCGCGGAGCCGGCGGCAACGATCTCCTCGACCTGCTTCGGATTATCCACCAGCGCTTTCCGGCGTTCCTGCATCGGCGCAAGATAGGCGAGCAGATGCTTCAGGAGTTCCTTCTTGTCGTCGACGCAGCCGATGCCCGCGCGCCGGCATTCCACGTTGACGTGATCGCACCATTCCTTGGGCGCGAAGATCTTGTCCAGTACGAACAGCGGGCAGACATCGGGATTGCCCGGGTCCTGTCGCCGGACGCGCGCCGGGTCGGTGACCATGGCCATGACCTTCTTCGTGATCTCCGCGGGCGTCTCGGACAGATAGAGACAGTTGCCGTAGCTCTTGCTCATCTTGCGGCCATCGGTGCCCGGCAGCTTGGGGTACTCGGTCAAAAGCGGCTGCGGCTCGGGAAAAACCTCGCCGTAGAACTGGTTGAATCTGCGGCAGATCTCGCGGGTGAGCTCGAGGTGCGGGAGCTGGTCGGTGCCCACGGGCACGAACAGGGCCTTATAAATAAGGATGTCCGCGGCCTGGAGCACGGGATAGCCCAGGAACCCGTAAGTGTACATGTCGCGGTCGCTGATCTGCTCCATCTTCTCCTTGTACGTGGGCACCCGCTCGAGCCAGGGGAGCGGCGTCGACATGGACAGCAGCAAATGGAGCACGGCATGCTCCGGGACCAGGGACTGCCGGAAAAGGACGCATTTTTCCGGATCGAGCCCGGCTGCGAGCCAGTCGATCACCATCTCGCGCACGTAGGTGCCGATCTTCGAGGTGTCGGCGTAGTTCGTGGTGAGCGCGTGCCAGTCGGCGATGAAGTAGTAGCACTCGTATTCGTCCTGGAGCTTGCGCCAGTTGTCCAGGGCTCCCATGAGGTTGCCGAGATGGAGCAGCCCGCTGGGTTGCATGCCGCTTAAGACGCGTTTCTTGTTAGCCATAATGATGGATCCTTAAATAAGGAAAATTGAGTTCAGGAGCAGGGTCGTTTACCGCGAAGTCGCGAAGAGCGCTAAGGAGATCAGTAGAGGTGTCGATTATCCTCAATGACTTCTTCGCGGCCTTGGCGCCTTGGCGGTTCAATTGTCCGTCCCAGGAGTCTGTTCTTACAATACTCCGTCTCCCAGCATCAGTGAGAGGAGCGGACGGATCAGGGGCATCATGATTTTGCCGAAGATCCCGGAAAACATGAGAATCATGAGCAGGATGATGCCGAAGCGTTCAACCTGGTAATAGGCGGCAGCCAGTTTGTCCGGGAGCAGCCAGTATACTATGCGGCTGCCGTCGAGCGGAGGGATGGGTATCAGGTTCAGGACGCCCAGGATGACATTGATGTAAATGGCATAAATGAGCATGTAGGCCAGCGGCGTTGCCAGCCAGCTCCAGTAGGGCTCGGGGACCTTTCCTTCGAGAGGCGCGATGACGAGCCGCAGCAGGACGGTGGCCAGGATGGCCATGATGAAATTCACCGCCGGTCCTGCGATCGACGAGAGCGCCATGTCCTTCTTGGGATTCCGGAAATTATAGGGATTGATCGGGACCGGCTTGGCGTACCCGAAGATCGGCGATCCGGCGATAATGCAGAGCACCGGCAGGATGACGGTGCCCACAATATCGATATGGGGGAGCGGGTTGATGGTCAGTCTTCCCATGTCCCGCGCCGTGTGATCGCCGAGCCTGTTGGCCACCCATCCGTGGGCTACTTCGTGGAACACGATGGCGAACACCATGGGCAGCGCCATGACGGCGATCTTTTGTACTGTTGAAAGTTCTTCCATGCGGTCTTACAGCACCAGGACGGTTTCCCTCGTAACGTCGCTGAGGGCGCAGCGTGAGCGTGGATACTAAAGGATAGGATGCCGGAGTGTCAAGGAAAAAGCCGGGAGACTACTCCTGGAGAAGCGTGAATTTGCCGTTTTCGATCTTGATCAGGAACAGCTGCTTCTGCGCGTCGCCGCTGCCGACAAAGGAGGTGACCCCCGAAACGCCCGGATAGTTCCGGATGGCGAGCAGCCCGTCCTTGACGGCCGCCGGCGTGTCCTTCCTGTCTTTCAGGAGCGAGAGGATCATGGCGGCCGCATCATAGGACTGGGCGGACAGGATGTCCAGGTCTTCGTTGTACGCCGACCGGTAGGCGTCGGCCACGGCCTTGATCGCCGGGTCCTGGCTCTCGGGGTAGACGCCGTCGGGGAATACCGCGCTTTCGGCATAGATGCCGGCGCGCTCGATGAGGTCCCTGGAGTGCCAGTTGTTCGAGCCGAAGACGGCCTTGTCCTTCACATTGTAGAAGGCAAGCTGCGGCAGCAGCAGCCCGACCTTATCGGCCGATCCGGGAAGGAAGAGGGCGTCGAAGGACGGCGCGTAGGCATCGAAGAGCTTTTTGCGTTCCTGCTCATCCTCGGGGATGGCGATCTTTTGCGACCGGAGGTCGATCTCGATGAGCCTGCGGATATAGGGGCCGAAGTCGTTGGCCTCCACCGGGTAGGAGATCGATGTCAGGACATCCGCCTTTTTCCCCAGTTCCCTGGTGAAGATCCGCGCAAGATCGCGGCCGTAGGAATCGTCGGCGTGGAAAATGACGAACTTCTTGAGGCCGCGCCGGAGGGCCAGTTGGGCGACGGCGGTCGCCTGGTTCGCGTTGGTCAGCGCGTTCCGGAAGAGCCAGGGGGAAAGGTCGGTCAGGCCGGCGCCCGACGCCGTGGGCGTGAAGACCGGCACCGGTGATTTGGCGATGCCGGGAACGATCGCCTCGACCTCCCGGGTCAGGAGCGGTCCGATCGCTGCGAGGACGCCCTTGTCCGCCAGTTCCGCATAGGCTGTCGCAGCTTTGGCGGGAGATCCCTCGGTGTCCTTGATCAGGAGTTCGACGCGGTTGTCGGGGTTCTGATTGTTGAAGGTCAGCGTAGCGAGCTGGATGCCTTTCAGCACCCGGTCGCCGAAGAACGCCGCCTGCCCGGTCTGGGGGACGAGCACGCCGACGGCATACCTGGGCGCGGTTAGCTTGGTCGTGGCTTCGGCGAGCGCCAGCTCGGCGCGGGTCTTCTCCGGGTGGGCCGGAAAGCGCTTCAGGAAGTCGTTCGCCGTGGCGACGGCGTCCCCGTATTTCTTCTGTTCGATCTGCAGGCCGGCGAGCCGGAGGAGCGCCAGGTCCGCGGGATACTCGGGCCCGGAGGCAAGAACGCCGAGCTCGTCCCCGGTCAGCTTCGTGTCGATAAGCTCCCGGACGCGGCTGCGATAGCCGTCACGCTGCTTGTCGGACGGGCTGTTCAGGGCGAGATAGGCGAATTCGCGGACCGCCGGAAGCGTCCTGCCCCTGACGAGGTAGGACTGGGACAGGATCTCCGAGATGCGCAGGAGCTTGGCCGGATCCCTGATCTTGGCGCGGTCCTCCAGGTTGTCGATGGCGAGGTCGTAGTTCTTGAGCTCGTAGTAGCAGATGCCGATCTTGTACTTCGCCTCGGCGATCAGCGTGGAGGAAGGATACTTCTCGATCAGTTCCTTGTAGAAGCGCAGCGCCTGCTGGTAATTGCGGTTCACTACCTGGATCTCGCCGGCGAGCGACAGGGCGCGGTCGGCGTACCTGCTCTTCCCGTAGACGGCAAGGAACCCCTCGACGGACTTGAACGCCTGATCGTACTGCTTCTTGGCGAAGAGCGCCTCGGCATGGTCGATCAGCGCGCGGGCGTCCTTTTCCCAGGGGGCCTCCGGCGGAACCGCAGCCGCGCATCCCAGGGACAGGACGAGGGCTGCAAGCGCCAGGACCGCCAGGACCGGCATGAGGGGTCTCAGGCGCATTTGTTTATTTTCCCTTTGCAGCAGCTGCTTCCGTCTTGGCGGTCTTTCGCTTTGCGCGCAGGTTTTCCTCTTTGCGCTTTCTGCGGCGGCGAAGCTCCCGTTCTCTCTCTCTCACGGTCGTTCTCCTTTCTTCCTTGAAAATCCATTAGAAATCAGCCTGCACACTATAGCGAAGAGAAGGCGTTTTGTCAACAACTCCGCTCGGGACCGGCACTGCAGCGCTGCTCGCATAAAGTTGCGGTAAGGGGAATTGCCTTTTCCCTCCGGCGGAGTTATAAAAACGCTGATTTGCCGGTTTGTGCGAAGGTCGGAATCAAACCCGGTTCTGCGGGGAACGATCGTTCGTGACGCGGCCAACTTCTTTGCGAGGAGGTTTTTATGCGCAGATTCACGATGGGATTGCTGCTGGCTCTGGGCGCCGCATTGACGGTCCTTTCCTGCGGCGGGGGAGGAGGAGGCGGCACGCCGCCGCCGGTGCCTGCGGTCACGGCAGTGAACGGAGGGCTGGCCGGAAGCGGCACCGTGGGAAGTCTCTTTGTCATCGACGGGTCCGGATTCGGCGCGCTCAGCGCGGCCACGGGCGGCTATTCCGTGGATTTCCGGGACAGCGCGACCGATGCGGTTGTCGCTACGGCAGCAGTGAATTACGCCGCCGGCGACTGGTCCGATGTCTTCATCAAGGGGACCGTGCCGAACGGCCTGACCGCTTCGACGACCTACAAGGTTACGGTCACCACTGCCGGCGGAACGAGCAACGCCGCCGACTTCCTGGTCGTGGCGAGCGTGGCCTTCAGCCCCTCCACGATCACCTGGTCGGCGTCGACCGCGTCGCTCCCCGCGGCTCTCTCGGGATTCCCTGCCGTCATTTCGCTCCTGACGTCGACGTCCACGAACACCAGCTACCTCTATGTGCTGGGCGGCAATACGGCGACCACGACGACGGCGAACGGCAAGGCATCGAACGTTGATTCGGTCTATGTCGCACGGCTCGACAACACGACCGGCAGCATCGCCGATGCTTCCTGGACCGCGACCGCCTCGCTGCCGGGCAAGCGCGGCTTCTCCGCGGCCGTTTCGGTGAACAAGTTCAACTCCCTGGCAATGGGCAACGGCCACGTCTATCTCATCGGCGGCCTCGACGACCAGGGGAACGCCACGGCAACGGTCTACCATGCCGCGGTGAACGACGACGGCACGCTCGGTTCCTGGGCTGCGGCGACCGATCTGCCGCAGGCGCTCTTTGCGCACGGCGCGGTGGTGTTCAGGAACCGCATCTACGTGGCGGGCGGCAACGATGCTTCCGGGAACCCGGTAAAGACCGTCTACGCCGCCGCGATCAAGTTCGACGGCACGCTCGGCAGCTGGACCGCCTTGCCCGATCTGCCCGATGCACGCGCATATCATCAAATCGTGACCGTGGCAGGGTATCTCTACGTCATTGGCGGCGACAATGCTGCGGCCGATCCCGTGGCCAAGACTGCCGGATCTTCAGCGGATACCATTTACTACAATCAGATTAATCTCGCGAACGGGAGCCTGTTAAGCGCCGCGTGGTCATCGAATGCGACGGGAATGGGAAAAGCCAGGGAGAAGTTTACCGCGGTCGTCGCGGGAAGCGACATCGTGGTGACCGGAGGACTCTACACGGGACAGCCGGGAAATGCTGAATCAAGATATGCCCAGATTAACTCGGACGGTTCTGTTGGTTCTTTCAATGGCGCAACGGGAACGAACACGATCAATTCGCTGAACGGTTTCAATCCCTACAATCAGGCGACAACATTTTTCGCCGACGAAAGCGGGAAACCGCACATTCTGATACTGGGTGGCATTGATGCAGTCTCCGGTATATCCAATGCGGGCGTGTTTACGTCTACCCAGTAGCCTTGTTGGTTTTATGAAGACGAAGCGGGGACAGCCATCCCGCAGTAGGGTGAGAACGATTAAGGGAGGCGGCGGTATGCCGTCTCCCTTTTTTTCTTGATTTATTGAGAACGATCGATTAGATTATAGCCCTGCCGACGTTGTTTCAGAGACGGGCGAGTAGCTCAGCTGGGAGAGCACCGCGTTCGCAATGCGGGGGTCGAGGGTTCGAATCCCTTCTCGTCCACCAAAATAAAAAAAGCTGGTCACCCGTGACCGGCTTTTTCATTTTGGTGAGAGGGATTCGAACCAAAGGGAGTTTGAGGGAAAGGATTTCCCTCATGCTCCGGGAGAGTCCACGAGAGGGCAGGCCCTTTCGTGAAGCGAAGCGCGTGAGATTCCCTTCTCGTCCACCAATTCTTCATCCAACTACATCTGACAACGTGCAGAAGCTAATGCGAGGCTCCGGGGCAATCCGGGGCCTTTTCTATTTTGTCTCACATCCCCCGACCATCATCTATCTCTTTTCTGGACTTTTCTCCGGACCTGTAGTAATGTTTTGAATTATTACTGAATTATTACGGGCTTAATGCACGTCGGGGAGGGGCATGGGTCTTCCGAAAGATATTGAAAATCTAATCGAGCGCTTTGACCGGAACCGCGAGACCTATCTTTCCGGTCAGTATAACGAGGCGCTGCTCCGCCAGGACTTCCTGAACCCGTTCTTTGAGACGCTCGGCTGGGACATGGCGAACAAAGCCGGGTATGCCGAGGCCTACCGGGACGTGATCCACGAGGACGCGCTCAAGATCGGCGGAGCAACCAAGGCCCCGGACTATTGCTTCCGGATCGGCAGTGTGAAGAAGTTCTTCGTTGAAGCGAAGAAGCCCTCAGTCAATCTCAAAGACGATGTAAGTCCCGCCTTTCAGCTCAGGCGCTATGCCTGGTCCGCGAAACTGCCGCTCAGCATTCTCACCGACTTTGAAGAATTTGCCGTCTACGACTGCCGTATAAAACCTGTCCAGACCGACAAGGCATCCACCGGCCGCGTACTCTATTTCACCTATCAGGATTACCCCAAGAAGTGGGATGAGATCGTCAACATCTTCTCGCACGAGGCCGTGCTGAAGGGCTCGTTCGACAAGTACGCCGAGTCATCGAAGCTCAAAAAGGGAACCGCGACGGTTGATGATGCATTCCTGACGGAGATCGAGGACTGGCGCGATTTGCTCGCGCGAAACATCGCGATCCGAAATCCTGACCTTTCCCAGCGCGAGTTGAATTTTGCGGTCCAGAGGACCATAGATCGGATTGTGTTCCTGCGCATATGCGAAGACCGGGGCATAGAAGAGTACGGCAGGCTCCAGACGCAGTTGAATGGAACGAATGTCTACAAGCGACTCGTGCAGCTCTTTAGCCAGGCAGACGATCGGTATAATTCCGGTCTGTTCCACTTCCAGCGAGAAAAGGACCGCCACGAGGAGCCGGATAAGCTTACCCTGAACATTTCGATTGACGACAAGCCGCTCAAGGACATCATCAACAGGCTCTATTATCCCGAGAGCCCGTATGAATTCTCCGTGCTTTCCGCCGACATTCTCGGCCAGGTGTACGAACAGTTCCTTGGCAAGGTCATTCGGCTCACGGCAGGGCATCAGGCAAAGGTGGAGGAGAAGCCCGAGGTCCGGAAGGCAGGCGGCGTCTATTACACCCCGAAGTACATCGTCGATTACATCGTCAAGAATACCGTAGGGAAGCTGGTCGAGGACAAGAAACCGAAAGAGGTCGAGAAATTGAAGATCCTCGATCCGGCCTGCGGCTCCGGCTCGTTTCTGCTTGGCGCGTATCAATACCTTCTCGACTGGCATTTGAAATGGTATATCGAGAACGAACCCGAAAAATGGGCCAAGGTAAAACAGCCGACCGTGTATCAAGGCCCGTCGCCCGATCTGCGCACCCCGAATTGGCATCTTACCACAGCAGAAAAAAAGCGCATCCTTCTGAACAACATCTACGGCGTTGACATCGACTCCCAGGCCGTGGAGGTCACGAAGCTTTCGCTTCTCCTCAAAGTCCTCGAAGGCGAGAACAACCAGACTCTTGTGAATCAGCTCCGCATGTTCCACGAACGGGCACTGCCGGATCTTGGCGACAACATCAAGTGCGGGAATTCGCTAGTCGGTCCCGATTTCTATCAGCAACAAACAATGCTGGACGATGAAGAACGGTATCGCGTGAACGTTTTCGATTGGGAAAAAGAGTTTTCAGAGATTATGAAGGCGGGCGGTTTTGATGCCGTGATAGGAAACCCGCCTTATGTCAGACAAGAATCGCTATCAGACTTCAAGGATTATTTTTCATCGCACTATGAAGCCTTTGACGGCGTTGCCGACCTATATGCATATATGATGGAGCGCAGCGTTAAACTGTTGCGCGAGGGTGGACGTTTTAGCTTCATTGTGTCTAGCAGTTTTCTTCGAACTGCATATGGGGAGCCTTTACGCCGAACTCTCAAGAAGCATTCCGCTGTGCTTAGAATTGTTGATTTTGGAGGCCTGGCAGTATTTTCTAGCGCCAAAGACACATACGTTTGTATTCCATTATTTACTAAAGGGAAACAACCTGCGAAGGTCCAAATAGCAAAAATACCTTCACTTGAAATTCTCGATCTTGACGGCTATGTAGCTGATAACGCATTCAAGATTCCTCATGACCGGCTTTCATCCGATGCCTGGGCTTTGAAGTCTGACGAAGAAGCTGCCGTTTTCGACAAGGTAATGAATGCTGGTATACCGCTTGGTGCATACCTTAACGGAAGTATAAAATATGGTATTAAAACCGGGTTAAATGTAGCATTTATCGTTGACGAGAAAACAAAGAAAGCATTAGTTGCCAAAGATAAATCAAGCGCTCAGCTATTAAAACCGTTGCTCGGTGGAGAAGATATTCGCCGTTACATCTATAACAATACAGGCTTATGGCTGATATTCACGCGGCGAGGAATCAACATAGATAACTACCCGGCTATCAAAGAACATCTTTCGAATTGGAAGGAAGAACTTACGCCGAAGAGGTCATCGAAAGATAAAGTTGGCCGAAAGCCCGGCACCTATAAATGGTACGAAATTCAAGACGACGTTGCTTACTATCAAGTCTTTGATGCTCCTAAAATTGTTTATCCAGATATTGCCAAAGGACCTCGGTTCGTTCTTGATACGGACGGCCATTACTTGGCCAACACTGCATATTGCCTCGGCACCGACGACCTTTATCTTTTGGGCATTCTGAATAGTAAGCTATTTTGGTTCTCAATTAGCAATATCAGCATTCCCTTTGGAATTCGTGCAGGTGAATTCCGATACAGGCTTATTTATCAGTACATGGAGAAAGTACCAATACGGGTTATTGATGACAATGATAAGTATGCTCGAGCTAGACGTGAGAAAATAATAGCCCTCGTCAATCAAATGCCAGCGCTTATCGAGAGACTGAGGAATATCAAGACCGATCATGAAAAGAATTCGCTTCAACGCCAGATCGATGCCATTGACCAACAGATAAATCAGATCGTATATGAACTGTACGGGCTGACTCAGGACGAGATACGAGTTGTCGAGGCTTAATCTCAAACGGCGAATGACTGACGCGAAGAAAATAAATCTGACTGAAATGCATGAAACACTGACCGCTGTTGGCCGGGCATTCCAACAGAAAGCCGAGGAATTGCGCCCTGTATTTGATCTTATCATAGAGGGGATAAAGTTCTTTGCGGAATGAACTGCCCCCCTGTAGTTGGACACTCGGATTAGAGTGCCAGGCAGGGTGTTAAGGTTTGGCTTCTCGCCTCGAACTTGTTCGGTGGCATGTATCCGAGCG
>JAKAHZ010000010.1 GCA_021814615.1 Nitrospirota bacterium
CGAACCGGTGAAAGACCCCATCGATCTTCCTGAGCGCAGCGCCGCGGTGCGGCAGGATGGTCTCGAGACCCTTTCGGTTATAGCAGATGAAGGGCTTTTTCATGATGATCGCCTCGTCTCCGGCAATAACGTCAGGACGCGATCGGAAATCGCGCCGTTCAACCACTCAATTGTACCGCACGGCGGCACTCGATGCGCCGACGGCCAGAGAATAATCCATTCCCCCCGTGACGTCAAGAGACAGAAAGATGCAGAGGTGGGGGATCGCGAGGAATGAAAGAGCACTGAGACGGGGATAACGTGCCGCTAAACGGCGGCGGTGGACTCGTAGCGTTTGCCGATCGCGGCCTGCGCTGAACGGATGATCTTGAACGATTCCGTGAGCATTCGGGAATCGAGCCTGCTCAGGCCGTCAGGATCGAGAAAGTTGTCGGGACGTCGGCACTGCTCGATCTGTTGGAACTGGTGCCGGAGCCTGAGGGACATGAGGAATTCGAATACCTCCGCGAGCTCGCCGGCAAAGGGACTCGCGGCGCCGCGTTTCCCTTTCAGCTCCTCCAGCCTGGCCAGGGTGGACGACGGGTACACCTGGGCTTCAAGCGCGGAGAGGCGGGCGATGTCGATGACCGGCGCAAGCGCATTGACCTTGATGTTGAAGGTCCCTTTCCGGGGCCCCTTCCGTTCCGTGACGATCCCGCCCCATATGCCGAGGGGCGGTTCGTTCCGGAGCGCCGCCCCGGCCAGGCAGGCGAAGAACACGCTTCGATCCCTGACCTGCTGCGCCAGATAGGACCGGAGCCGTTCGGCAAGCAGCACATTCCCGGCCACGGGCCGGAAGTCGAAGAAGATGAGGAACTGCAGAATAGCCTCGGGCGACGAGCTCTGCACCCAATCCGCGAAATACCGCTTCCAGGCGCCGAGCGGTCTGCGCCATTTCGGATTGGAGGCCATGCAGTCCGCGGCGCAGGCGGGAACGCCCAGCCGCTCCAGCGCTTCCCGCATCCGTCCGGCGAACTCGGCAAAGTAGGATTCTGCGGCATCGGCGACGGCTCCCGCCGGGTCGTCATAGAGAATGGCGTTGTCCTGGTCGGTCCGGAAGGTCTGCTCCTTCCTTCCCTCGCTTCCGTACACGATCCAGCAATAGGACACCGGCGGCGGCCCCAGCCGCTCTTCGGTGACGGCGAGCGCCTTCTTCAGCAGCCGGTCGTTGATCTCCGATATGATCCGGGTGATATGGCCGGCCTTTGCTCCTTCGCGGACCAGGAGCGCGAGGGTCCGGTCGATCTTCCGGGACACGGGAACGAGCCCGTCGATGGTGTCCTGGCTCTCGATCTCGCGGGCCACCGAAAGCGGCGATGTGCCCTGGAGCAGCATGAGGTCATGGTTCGTGATGATCCCGCCGAGTTCCCCCTTGTCCACGACGAGAAGATGATGGATGTTGTAGCGCATCATCTTCTGGAGCGCCTCGAAACAATAGTCCCGCGCTTCCGCCTTGATGAGCGTAGCGCTCATGATATCGCCCACCCGCCCATCCAGGTCCCGCCCCTTCGCGACGACCCGGTTGCGGAGATCGCGGTCCGTGACCATGCCCGAGGGCCGGCCGAGGGCATCGACGAGGAGGAGCGAGCTGATGCCCTTGTCCGCCATGATCTTCGCCGCCTCGCGGATCGAACAGTCTTCCGAAGCGGCAATGACCTGCTTCGCCGCCAGATTCCCCAGCACGTTCGTGAACAGAAGCTTGTCCCCGCCGCCATAGAGCAGCGTCCTGTCGTGGATCTCCCGGTAGACCTGGTCCAGCAGGCGCCGGAGCCGCGTCCGGAAGCAATAGTCGGCGAAGACGGCATTGGTCCGCAGAAGGCCGAGCACCGCCTCCCTTCCGAGGAGATAGCAGGACGTGTCCTCTTCCGCGACGATGGTGTCCCGCGACACGTCGCCGCAGGCAAAGGAGAGCAGCCCGAAGAAATCGCCGCGGGTACGGTAATCGACGAGCACTTCCTCGCCTTCGTTCGTGCGGACGAAAACCCTGACCGCCCCGCTCTTGATGATGGCGAGCTTTTGCGCTGCCGGCCCGTTCTGGCGATGGATCGTATGGCCTTGGGGATAGAACTCAAGGGACATGCCTGCGGCAAGGGAGGCAAGATGCCCTTCGGCGAGGAGGGAAAAAGGAGGGGTTCCGCGCAGGAACGATACGGTGTCCTTGATCAGCATCGTCGTCACCGGAACGCAGGCGCCGGGAACCTAGGAAGCCGCCTTGTCGAGAGCCCGGCGGACCGCGCGTTTCATTTCGTCATGCATGAGCGGCTTGATGATGAAATCGGAGGCCCCCGCCTTGATGGCCTCGACTGCCGTGGAGAGGGACGCATAGGCCGTCATGACCATGATCTTCTGCGAGGGACTGGTCCTCCGGTACCGGGTCATCAGCTCGATGCCGCTAATGCCGGGAAGGATGATGTCGGTGATGATAAGATCGTAGGACCGGGTTTCAAGAAGGGCGAAGGCCGATTCCGCGCTGTCAGCCCGGTCGACCTCATAGCCGGCATGACGGAATACGCGCTGGAGCGACTCGCAGAGCGTATCCTCATCTTCCACGATAAGCAAACGTTCGGCCATGCTGCTCCTCCCCCTGCCGTAAACGAAAGCGTCGATGAAAGACGACCTGAATCGGCCTCTGATGAACAAACGATCGCAGCTCAGAACACGCTGAAACATCGCCCGAGCCGATGATTTATCGTAGCGCAAACGAGCGGCGAAGGCAAGCAGGAATCTGTCGGGTTCCGGCGTCTCCACCCGCGGGGAGAAGCATACCGGGGGTATACTCAAAGCAGGTACCAGAAAGGAAAAGAGGTGGCACATATGAAACGCATCGTGACCCTTTTTGCGGGCATCGTCGTTCTGATCGCTGCGGCCGCAGCGATATATGCGGGACCGCGGACTGCCGCGTCAACCTATTCCAGCGACAAAATGATCACCAACGACGACCTGGAGAAGATCAAGCCCGACCAGGAGCATTCGACGCTCAACCAGATGCCTTCGGCGCCGGAAGGCTCGCAGGGATCGGCAGCAGGCGGCGTGAGCAGCGAGCCCGGCACGGTGAAGGAACAGAACAGCCGGGAAAAAGGCTCCCTGGAGACGAAACCTGCCGGCCCTGAAGAAAACCAGCGAGACAGGGAGACGAACCAGCCGGAAACCTACAGCCCGAGCTACTGATGCATATCGCGCAGCGGCCCTGGCCGTTTACCGCCGGGGCCGCAGGACTCTTTTCTCCCTGCCGGAAAGCTTCCCCGTCAGCAAACGAAGTTCCCGTGATTTCAGTGCAATTTCATCTCCTCCGCCGTCATCCCAAAGTCAGCCCTTCGATGAGCAAGAAATCTGAACGTGCTATGCTTAAACTACGGGTATTTCCCAAGCGCTTCTTTTGCCAGGAGTATCCGCCCATGACAACTTCTTTTCAGTATTATGAATCGGCAGGCAGCTCAAAGGCGCGGGAGCAGCTCGCTGCGTGGCGCTCGGAGCACCCCGAAATGGGTCTTCTTGCCCTCGTCACCGAGGCGGACCGGGAGCAGGAGATTCCCGCGATCCAGGAGGCCTGCGCCAGGCTGTCACTGCCTGTCATCGGTTCGGTCTTCCCATCCGTCATTTTTCAATCCCGCTTCCTGCGAAGGGGCGTGAACCTCTTCCGGTTCGATGCCATGCCTTTCCACCTGCTCCGTTCCTCTGCGGATGCTTCCGGTGAATCCTGGCCGGAGAGTCTGGGCAAGGATATCGCCTGCCGGGTGGGCGAATCCCGCGGCGGCGCACTGTTCCTCATCTTCGACCAGATGGTCCCGAACATCGCCACGATCCTCGACGGACTCTATCTCTCCCTTGCCGATCGCGTTCGGTACCTAGGCGTGAACGCAGGCAGTGAAACCTTCCGGCCTATCCCCTGCCTTTTCGATAGCACGCGCATCGCGCAGGGCGGAGCGATCGCCCTGCTCCTTGACAATCACCCGGGAGCGGTGGTCGAGCATTGCTATCAGGCGCCGGAGCGGCTCGTCTCCGCAACGGCGACGGAGGGGAACCGCATCATCACCATCGACTGGCGTCCCGCTTTTGAGGTCTACCGCGAGACGGTGCGGTCCGAATACGGCGTCGTTATCGACGGTTCGAACTTCTACCAGTACGCCGTCCACTTCCCCTTCGGCATCGTGCGGGCGGGCAACGAGATCATCGTCCGCATCCCCGTAGCGCTCCAGCCCGACGGCTCGCTCTTTTGCGTGGGCGAGATTCCGCCCAACTCCGTGCTCACGCTGCTGCGCGCGCCGGAAGTCGATTCCGTGCGGACCGTGGACGCCCTCGTACAGGGCCTGAAGAACCTTTGCGGCGATCCCGCCGGCGCCGACATCCTGGCGTTCTACTGCGCCGGCAGAAAGATCCATCTCGGCGACCGTGCTGACTGGGAGCTCGCCCAGCTCGGGAACCGGAGCGGCGCGGCGAACGTGGCAGGCGCGCTCTCCCTGGGCGAAATCGGCCATTCGCTCCAGTGGGGATATCCCCTCTTCCACAACGGTGCGCTGGTCTGCTGCCGGTGGGGGTAACGATGAACCGGGAGAAGATCCTCGCGATCCTCTACGAGATGTCCATGGTCATCGGCGGCGAGATCCGCCTCGAGCCGCTCCTGACGAAAACGCTCCAGCGCTTCCTGTTTCACACGTCCTTTCCCTGCGGCATGATCTTCCTCGAAACGTCGGAACAGCGCTTCCCCGAATATCGCCGGGAGCGGGCCGATGTGCGGCTGGCCATGGCGGTAGGCGATTTCGAACTGACGCGGGAAAAAGGCTCCCTGGTCTCCATCCCCGCCTGCGTCATCCGGGGCGGACCCGAGCTCATCGAGGATCCCGCGCTGATCAACGAGCTGCCCTGCCGGAAGGACCACTACCGCGCGCTGCTGCGGCTGCCCATCGACGATTGCGGCGTCATGGTGCTTCTCTCTCCCGAGCTTCCGTCAAGCGACATTCCGTTCACCCGGGTTTTCCAGCCCGTGCTGGCGAACCTTGCCAAAGCGGTGCTCCTGTGCCAGAGCAATGAGGCCTACACCGAGAGCATCATCTCCGACCGCAAACGGGCCGAGGAAGGCATCCGGCAGCTCGCCTCCATCGTCCAGTCGTCGGACGACGCGATCATCAGCAAGGATCTGGACGGAACCATCCGTTCCTGGAACAAGGGGGCGGAAGCGATCTACGGCTATACGGCAGCCGAAGCGCTGGGACAGCACGTTTCGCTCCTGCTCCCGCCCGAGATCCCCGACGATACGATGGCGATCCTGGAACGAATCCGCGCCGGCGGCCATGTGGACCACTACGAGACCCTGCGGCTGCGCAAGGACGGCAGGCGCATCTATGTATCGCTCACCGTCTCGCCGATCAACAGCGACGACGGCTCGATCATCGGGGCCTCCGCCATTGCGCGGGACATCACGGGCAGGTTGAAATCGGAGCAGGAACTCCAGCGCGCCAGCGCCTACAACCGGAGCCTGATCGAGGCGAGCCTCGACCCCCTCGTGACCATCGGCCCCGACGGGAAGATCACCGACGTCAACGAAGCCACCGAGACGGCCACGGGCCGCAGCCGGACCGAGCTCATCGGCACGGACTTTTCCGACTACTTCACCGTGCCCGAGAATGCCCTTGCCGGCTACCAGCAGGTGTTCCGCGAGGGATCGGTGCGCGATTATCCCCTGGAGATCCGGCACAAGAACGGCGGCGTCATGCCCGTTCTCTACAACGCATCACTCTATCGCGACGAAGAAGGATCGGTGATCGGCGTCTTCGCTGCGGCGCGCGACATCACGGAAAAGAAAACGGCGGAACAGGAGCTCAAGCGCGCCAGCGCCTACAACCGGAGCCTGATCGAGGCGAGCCTCGACCCCCTCGTGACCATCGGCCCCGACGGGAAGATCACCGACGTCAACGCGGCAACCGAGACGGCCACGGGCCGCGGCCGGGCCGAGCTCATCGGCACGGACTTTTCCGACTACTTCACCGTGCCCGAGAACGCCCTTGCCGGCTACCAGCAGGTGTTCCGCGAGGGATCGGTGCGCGATTATCCCCTGGAGATCCGGCACAAGAACGGCGGCGTCATCCCGGTGCTCTACAACGCATCGCTCTATCGCGACGAAGAAGGATCGGTGATCGGCGTCTTCGCTGCGGCGCGCGACATCACGGCGCGGAAAAAGCTGGAGGAGCAACTCCGACACTCCCAGAAGATGGAAGCCATCGGACGCCTCGCCGGAGGCATCGCCCATGATTTCAACAACATCCTGACTGCAATCATCGGCTATGGCAGTATCCTTCTGCGCAAAATGGACGAGGCGGACCATCTCCGGCAGAATGTGGAACTGGTGCTGGAGTCGGCAAACCGCGCCGCGGCCCTTACCCAGGGACTGCTCGCTTTCAGCCGCAAACAGGTCATGACCCTCCGCAGGATCGATCTGAACACAACGATCACCGGGCTCGAGCGGTTCCTGCGGCGGATCATCGGCGAGGACGTGGAGCTCGCCGTCTCTTGCGCTTCCCGTCCGCTCATGATCATGGCGGACAGCGGCCAGATCGAGCAGGTGCTCATGAACCTTGCCACCAACGCCCGGGACGCCATGAGCCGCGGGGGTCGCCTGGCAATCGCAACGGAACCGGCCGATATGGACGACGCCTTCCGCAAGGCGCACGGCTACGGCAAGCCTGGGCTCTACGCAATGATCACCGTCGCGGACACGGGCGCGGGCATGACCGCCGATGTGAGCGAGCGGATCTTCGAACCCTTCTTCACCACCAAGGAGACGGGCAAGGGCACGGGGCTCGGCATGTCGATCGTCTACGGCATCGTGAAGCAGCACGGCGGGTACATTAATGTGTACAGCGAGCCGGGTATCGGGACGACATTCCGGATCTATCTGCCCAGGATCGCCGCAGCAGAGGAAACGACCGAAGCGGCGAAGCCCGAACCCCTGCCGAAGGGCGGAACGGAGCTGATCCTCGTTGCTGAGGACGACGACGTGGTGCGCAGGCTGACCCAGAGCGTGCTCGAGGAGTTCGGATACCGCGTCGTGGCCGCCGGGGACGGCGAAGCGGCCCTTGCGGCCTTCGAAGAGTACCGGGAAGCCATTGACCTCTGCATCCTCGATGTGATCATGCCGAAAAAACGGGGCCGGGAGGTATGCCAGGAGATCGTCAGGAGGAAGCCGGGCGTGAAAATCCTTTTCACCAGCGGCTATGCGCTTTCCGCACTGTCGGAAGAAGGCATTCTCGATTCGGAATACGCCTGCGTCATGAAGCCTGCCTCCCCCGCGGCGCTCTTGAAGAAGGTACGGGATACGCTCGACGGACGGCATGCAGCGAAGCGATAAACCTTCGGCCATCCGATCCGCTGGTGTTCCGGCCGGGGTTGCCGGTCATGATGGTGCGCGTGAAGTCCGGAGCAGGCTTCCGCTGTTCTCACCATGGCGGAGCTGCTTGCTCGCCTAATTAAAAAAGGCCCGCGGGATCTTTCCCGCTGGCCTTCTCTGTGCCTGGTATGTTCCGCCGGCGAATCGCGACGGAAGACGATCGATCACAACGTATCGATGACCCTGAGCAGGACCCGCGTCACTTCCGGGTCGAACTGCTTTCCGCTGCACCGCCGGAACTCCTCCTTGACCACCTCCGGCGCCAATGCCTTCCGGTACGGACGATCCGACGACATGGCATGATAGGCGTCGACCGCTGCCAGGATCCGTCCGCCGAGCGGGATCTGCTCCCCCTTGAGCCCGGCAGGATAGCCGGACCCGTCAAAATGCTCGTGATGCGTCCGGATGATGGCCAGGCTGTTGTCGAGATAGAACGTATGCTTGAGGATGTTCTCCGCCTCTTCGATGTGGGTCTTGATCTTGGCGTACTCGCCGTCCGTGAGGCTCCCCTCTTTTTTCAGGATCGACTCCGGGATGCCGATCTTGCCGATATCGTGGAGCACCGCGGCGATCTGCAGGTCTTCCTTGTCCTTTTCCGCGAAGCCGAACTGGTCGGCCATCACGGAGCAGACGCTCTCAACGCTGTCCGAATGGCCCTTCGTGTAGCTGTCCTTGGATTCGAGCGCCGCCGAAAGGGCCTTGACCGTGGAAAGGTAGGCGAGCCGGGACTCGTTATAGAACCGGGCCTTCTCGATGGCGATGGCCACGAGGTTGGAGTAGTTGATGATGGCCTCGAGCTGCTCGTCGGTGAATGCCGATCCGTCGTAGCGGTGGGTGAAGTTCAGGACGCCGATGGTGGAGACGCTCTTGAGCGCCACATTGAGAGCATAGGGCGTCTGGTACTTGAGGTTCAACGGCACCACGATGAACGAGCCGGGCTTGTTCAGGATCTTGAACCGCCGGTTCTCCCGGTCGTCCTCGATGCTCTTGATCAACACCGGGTCCCCGGTCTTCCAGACGTACCCCGAAACGCTCTCGCCCAGCAGCCGCCGCTCCCCGACGACCGACGGATCGGTGCTGTCCTTCACCACGAGGCACGGCGATCCGTCGCCGTCCTTCTCCACGAGCATGAGCGACGACGTCTTGCAATCCAGGATCTCGGCTCCCTTGGTGATGACCAGGCGATAGACCGCGGGCAGGGAGTTGGTGAGCGAGATCTCCCGGATGATCTCGTTCACATGAAGGATCCCCTTGTTCATGCGCTCGAGCTTCAGCGCGATGCCGCAATATTCGGCAAGCATCAGGGCAAAATGGAGGTTCTCCTCGGTGAAGCGCCCGCCGCCCGCCTTGTCGTTGATGTTGAGCACCGCGGTCGTGACGCCGCCGTCCACGATCGGGATGACCAGCGAGCTTTCGTAGCGCGAGGAATCGGTGGTAAGTTTGAGGCCGGGGAACTGACGCTTCACTTCCTCGATGTCATTGATGAGCAGCGGTTGCTGGAGGCGCGCGACGGTGCCTGCGATGCCTTCGCCGATGGGGATCCGTGTTTCGGCGATGATATCCCGGCCGAGTCTGCGCGAGGAGTTCACCGACATCGCCACCCTGATCTTGAGCACGCCCTCTTTGTGGTCCACCACCATGAGGGAGCCGCGTGACGCGCCGAGATCCTTGAGCGATTTCTCGAGCAGCACCTCGACGCCTTCAATGAATCTATCCAGAGTGAACAGGTTGGTCATATCCGAAATTCCCTCCGACCCGGCAAAGCAGCGCAGGGTACGCGACAACGGCGTTCCCGGCGGCAGAACAGGATGAATTATACCGGGAGCGCCGCGGTGAGGCAAGAGGACAGCTGCAGAAACCCTCCGGGGCAGGACCATTTTAGTTGGGGAATTTTTTGTTTCCGCCGGGACGCAGGCGAAAAGCCGCAGTCGAACACGCTGGTATAATGAACATAGCGGAGCAGCCATGATCAGAATCAAGCGCGTATACGATCCACCTTCTCCGGACGACGGCATGCGCATCCTCATCGATCGGCTCTGGCCGAGAGGCCTTTC
Source organism: Nitrospirota bacterium (assembly GCA_021814615.1). Classification (GTDB taxonomy): domain Bacteria; phylum Nitrospirota; class UBA9217; order UBA9217; family UBA9217; genus JAKAHZ01. The sequence continues at coordinate 9,475 of JAKAHZ010000010.1, forward strand.
AAAAGCGGCCGCGCATATCGATGCCTGGATCAGGGACGCCGCGCCGAGCACGGAACTGAGGATGTGGTTTCATCACGACCCCGCCAGATGGCCGGAGTTCAGGAAGCGCTTCACCGCGGAACTGCGGGAGCACGAAGAAGCCGTCGAGGCGATTGTGGAGGCTGCGCGGAAGGGCACGGTGACATTCGTCTACAGCTCGAAGGAAGAAGAGCATAACAACGCCGCAGCCCTCAAGGAATTCATCGAAGCGCGGATGCATGCTTCGCGCAGGAAAGCCGCCTGATACGACCCTTCTTATTTTTTCGGCACATAGGTCAGGAGCACATTCCCGTTTCCGAATACGCGGGTCTTCGTGAGGATCAGTTCCAGGGGCCTCGTGATGCCGTCGAACATCGTTCTTCCCCTGCCCAGGGCAACGGGATTCAGGAGGATCTGGTATTCGTCGACGAGCCCCTCCTGCGCCAGCTGCGCCACGATGCTGCCGCTTCCCAGCACGGTGAGCCCCGCTCCGGTTCCTTCTTTCAGGTTCCTGACCTCGGCGATCATATCGCCCTTCACGAGCCGGGTGTTGTTCCAGGTGACGCCGTCCAGCGTGCGGGAGAAGACGATCTTTTCCGACCGGTTCATGCCGCCGGCGACGACGGGATCGTTCTTGATCGCCTCCGGCGTCGGCCAGTAGCCCGCCATGACCTCGTAGGTTTTCCTCCCGAAGAGAAGCGTGTGCCCAGAATTGGATGCCGCCTCCGCCAGCTCCTGGAACTCCGCGTCAACGTTATGCCACGAGATGTCGCCGCCTGCGCCTGCAAAATAGCCGTCGAGGGACACCAGGTTAAAGACACTCAATCTTCGCATAGCCGCCTCCTGCCGAAGAATCCTCTCATAATTCGATTGTAGGTACGGTTCCCGGTATTGTCAAAAGAGAACAAGTCGATGGCGGATTTCCGGCGGATTTGACAGGGCCGTGGTCTTCTGGTAGAGTCGTTGCAGATTGCTATTTCCTTCCCAGGTGCTCCGTGACGATTTTTCTTCTTAAATCCCTTCTGTCTGTCATCCTGCTTCTGGCAGGGAGTATTGCCATGTATTCGATGTATGCGCTCTTCGGCAGAACGCCCGACGCATCGCGCGCACCATCGTACCGCAAGCGCCACCGGGCCGCCGGCTACGCCTTTCTCATCCTCCTCCTTCTCATCAGCTATCTGTGCATCGATTTCGCTGTCGGGGCCCGCGTCGAGCCCTCCCCCCGGGCCTCCCTGCACATGCTGCTTGCCTTTGTCGTCACCGGCCTGCTCATCGTGAAGATCTCGTTTCTTCGCCTCTTCAGGCAGTTTTACGATCAGGCAAAGACGATGGGGACCGTTATCGGCATCCTGACCTTTGCGCTCGTCGGCGTCTCCGCGGGATATTACCTCGCCGTGAGCCGCCTCGGGCTGGACAAAACCATGGACCGAAGCGCCAACTATTCGTTCCGCGGCCCTCTGCTCGAAGTGAAATTGACCGGCCTGCCTTCCGAAAGGATCAGAACGGACTCCCGGAGCATTGAGCGCGGCCTCATCATGTTCGAGTCGCGGTGCGCGAACTGCCACGACGCGCACAGCGCCCGCACGATTATCGGTCCGGGCTTGCAGCGAATCCTCAAGAACCAGAAGCTGCCCGTAAGCGGCCACCCGGCAACGGCGGAAAGCATCCGTTTCCAGCTGAAGCAGCCCGCGGGGCGCATGCCGTCCTTCGCCTACCTGTCGCCTGACGAAGTGGATGATCTCATCGCCTATCTGAATACCCTATAGCGCATGCGGCTGACGGACCGGAACGCCGGCGGCTTTACCGGCGCAGCAGCAGAGCCGGAGGTGCGGACTTTCAGCGCGTTCAGGGAATCACGGGAAAGACGGCAGGCGTATTCTTTGGGCCAAAGGATTCGTGATCAGGCGCCTTTGGGGATCATGAGTTTGTTTAGCACATTCCGCAGCTCGACGACATCATAGGGTTTCTTGAGGAACGCCTTGAATCCCTGTTCCAGGTAGCCGGCGATGCCTGCGTCATCGGAGTAGCCGCTCGAAACAACGGCTGCAACACGGGGATCCACTGCCAGGAGTTTCTTGACCGCTTCAGCGCCGCCCATTCCTCCCCGAATGGTCAAGTCCAGAATAACCACGTCAAAGGGATCTCCGGCTTGTGCGGCTGCCAGGTATTTTTCAACAGCCTCGGCGCCGTGCGACGCAGTCTCCACACGGTGCCCGAGTTCCCCGATCAACGCGGAAGCCACGTCGCGGATGACCTGCTCGTCGTCCATGACCAGCACCCTGCCGCCCCGCTTCGGCGAAACAGCTGCCGCGGTCTTCTCCTCTGCCGCAGCCCGGCGGGCTTGTATCGCGGGAAGGTAGAGCGAGAAGGTCGTCCCCTTTCCCGCCTCCGACTTCACGTTGATCGCGCCGTTGTGGTTCTTGATGATGGAGTAGGACGTCGCAAGCCCGAGACCGCTCCCCTTCTCCTTGGTCGTGAAGTAGGGATCGAAGATTTTCGCGAGATACTGCTCCGGGATGCCGACGCCCGTATCGGAGATGGAGATCACGATATAGCTCCCTTCCGCCAGCCCCTTGGGCGCGTCAGGGCCGGACACGGTCATATTCCCGGCGCGAATATCCACCTCGCCGCTTTCGGGCATTGCCTGGTCGGCATTGAGCACAATGTTCTGGATTACCTGACTGATCTGCCCTTCATCAGCATCCGCCGGCCAGAGATTCTTGTCCGCTGTTATCCGGCAATCGGTGCGCGAACCGCTCAGGGCGAACTTCGCCGCGTTCTCGATCACCGGCAGGAGGTCGATCGTCTTCTTTGCCGGCCTTCCGCCTTTCGAGAACGTGAGCAGCTGGTTCGTCAGCCTGACCGACATGTGCAGCGCCTTCTCCGCTTCCTCGAGCGCCGCAAGACTCTTTTCCCGGTCGTCACGCTTCAGTTTTGCAAGAGAGATGTAGCCAAATACGCCCTGCAGCAGGTTGTTGAAGTCATGGGCGATCCCTCCGGCGAGCGTTCCCACAGCCTCCAGCTTCTGCGTCTTGAGCCGCTCCTCCTCCAGAAGCTGCCGCTCGGTGATGTTCGAGATGACCTCGATGGCCGATGTCACCTTGCCGGAAGCGTCTTTCAGGGGAAAAGCCTTGGTTTCCACGAAGATCACCTGATCGTTCTTCCCTGCATGCTTGTGGAAGACGATATGCGGATTCCCGTCGGCGAATACCCGGCGCACGGCGCAATCCTCGCCCTCATCGAAACAGGGATTTGTCGTCCCATGCGAAACGGCATGGCAGGTTTTCCCCAGAATATCGTCGCAGGACCGATTAATTTGATCGCAGTAGGCCCGGTTGGCAGTCTGAATCCTGAACTCCCGGTCTACGACGATAAATCCCTGGTCAACGGTATCCAGGATCGTCCGGATGAATGCTTCCCGTTCCCGGAGCTTTTCCTCCGCGCTTTTCCGCGACGTAATGTCCTCGTACACGCCGAGCACGCCGGTCACGTTTCCCTTTCGATCGTGAAGCGGCACTTTTGAAGTGTCGATCCAGAGCCGCGAGCCGTCTGCCTGCTGGAGCGGTTCGATGATATGCAGTTTCGGCCGGTCGCCGGTGATGACATCGTGGTCGTCTCGCCGGTACGATTCCGCTTCGGCCCGCGGCCAGGGCAGATCGTAGTCGGTCTTGCCGACGATGCTTTCCGGATTATCGAGTCCCACGGCCCGGGCAAAGACGTCGTTGCAGCCCTGGTAAACGCTGTCCCGGTCCTTCCAGAAGACGGATTGGGGCAGGGTATTGAGGACCTGCCTCAGCATGTTCTGGCTTTCAAGCAGGGCTTTCTCCGCATATTTGCGTTCTTCGATCTCTCGGGTCACATCCCGGAAGAGCTGGGCGTTTTCGATGGCAATGCTCACCTGGTTCGCGAACACCGTAAGCAAATCGAGATCATGCTGCGTGAAACATCCTCCGCCCTGTTTGCCCAAGGCCGAAAGGCCGCCGAGGATACCCTTCCGCCCGATGAGCGGGACGAGCACCGCGGATTGCTGGCCTGCTTCCCAGGGCGTCGTCTCGTCCATCCAGTGGGTGCTCGTTTCGCCGAACAGGAGGCTCCTGCCGTGCTGCAGCACCCAGCCGCACATGCCGATGTGGGACTTGAAAACGGTTCCCCGCACAGCCTCCGCATCGACTCCAGACGCCGCCACGTAGGTATACGCGTCGCGCGCCTCGTTCAGCATCGGCACGATCACGGTTTCCGCATCCACGATTTCCCGTGCGGTAACGGCGACCTGTTCATAGACCCTGGCCAGGTCCAGTTCGGAAACGATCATCTTGCTGACCGCGAGGAGGCGGGAAAATTCCTCGTTCTGGCGCAGGAACAGCCGCCCGCTCTCCGTCTGCTCCAGGGCGGCGCGTAGCGTCCGGACCTCTTCCTGCAGGCGGCCGACGGCAGCCTGGAGATCGAGGAGCTCCTGTCTATCCTTGTTTTCCATAGCGGCGCCCGGATCAGATAAAGAGATTGATGTGCGCTTCCATGGTATCGCGCGCATATTCCGCCACGCCTTTCACTTCCACGTTCGGCACGATGAGGTCGTCGACGCTGATTCCCATTGCATCGAAGCAGATCTGGCACATCTTGAATTTGACTCCCAGCTCATCCGCGCTCCTGATCAGTTCCTGCAGGCCCATGATGCCCTTCTTCTTCAGCATCACGTTAAAGAGCGCGGGTCCCAGCCCCATCAGATTCAGCCGGGAAAGAGGCAGGTGCTGCGCGCCGCCGCGGTTCAGCATCTCGATCAAAGGCTGGAGCATATTGTCCGTTTCCAGCACCCGGTATGCCGATTCCTTCGCCGGATCGATCGCGCGGCGGAAGGAGAAGAGTCTTCGCCGTTTTTTGAGGCAGTTGTACCCCCAGAGCATGAACCACATCGTAACGTCAATGCCGAGCGACGCATAACCGTTGGCGAAGATGAATGCGCAAAGCGCCTTGTCGAGATCTCCGCTCTCCAGGAGAATCGTTACTTTCTTCGTTTCCATGACATCTCCTACCCAGTTTTTTTGATGACGATGCTGACGGTTTTCCCCTCCCGCGTTGTTTCGACTATCTCATGACAGCCTTCGCGGCAGAACTCGACGATCGATTCCTCGAAAATGGGATCATTCCCCGTGATCCGGACGGTCTGGCCCTGTTGCATGGCGCGCACTTCCTTAGCCAGAGCGATCAGGGGCATGGGGCATGCCTTGCCGAGGACATTAATTTCCTTATCAGCATGCATAGTCACCTCCGGAAAAATCATTGCTTTTCCGTACGATGGTAAGAGTCTAGCATAACGCAACAAAATGCGAAGGATTTCTCTTCAGCGTAAGTCTTCATAACGAAATCCTTTTCCCGATTCCTACCGTTCCGTTGATTAGCAGAAGATGTCAAACCAGAAATACAGTTTAGAATAGTTCTTTTTTACTTGCCTTCCGCCTTTTCTTTCGCTATACTGGGATTCAAACAGGACCCAATCGGTATTATATGGACCCATCAAAGGAGGGACGAATTATGGCGATCAAGGCAGCCGTTTCATGGGAGTACAAGAACGATTTCTTCGCTATCAGCATTCGCGAGTCCGAGCAGCACCCGGGGAACTACGTCTTCTCGAGCGGGCTCAGCCTGCCCAAGTTCAACCCGATCATCTACGGCAGAACCGGCATCTGCTCCAACGCGGCATTCAAGGGCCTGCAGCAACTCCGGGCAGACGTCTCGTACTTCGCGCTCCAGCGCGGCATCGTTACGCGGAACATCCACCCGCCCGCGTCGAAGACCAGGCACAGCCACGGCTGGTACGAGGAAGATGCGCTGCTGATCGAGAACGCTTCTCCCGAGTTCATCGAAGAGCTGCTGACATTCAGCAGCAGGAATCTTGTCCAGACGATCCTGACCGCAAGCCATCCCGATATCGCCATGCCGGCCGGGTATCTGGATCCCAAGGCAATGCAGCGGTTCCTCGATTCCCTGGGCGTTCCCAATTACCGGGAAGCGGCTCCGCCGCCGATCGCGAAACCGCAGGCCGCAGCCTGAATCGTATTTCCAGCACATCGCAGGCCCGGGAGTTTACCGGGCCTTTTTTGTTTCTTCCATCCGCAGCTATACCTTGCACTTTGTCGCACTTTCCCTGACTTGTTCCCTTGATTCTTATCCTTTCTAATTATATAATCCAAGGTGATTGTCTCTTCGGGAAGAAGAAACTTCCGAAGGGATCGGCTGTCCACCATTTCATCGCCCGGCTTCACCTTTTCTTCCCTGAGGACAAGACCATGGCTTTTACCGGAGATCTGGAACATCTGCCTATCGTGGACATCATCCAGTTGGTCCACACGACGCGGAAGTCAGGCATTTTTTCCGTAAAGAGCGAAAAGGGCGAGAGTAAGATCGTCTTCAGCGGCGGCTATATCGTCGGAGCGAACCATGTCAATGACACCGTGCGAATCGGCACCGTGCTGGTGAAGAACGGAGCCGTCACGCTCGACGATCTCAAGCAGGCATTACGGGTCACGGAGGACGAAGCAGAGAGCCATCGGCCGCTTGTGGCAACGCTCATGAAGATGGGCAAGCTCAAGGCCGAGGACGCGGTTAAAGCGCTCAAGAAGCTGGTCGAGCTGACCATTGTGGAGCTCATGAGCTGGACCAGGGGCACCTTCACCTTCGACACCGAGGCCCCGGTGTTCACGCCCGAGCCGGGCGACGCTGCCGGCGAGATGGAGCAGGACGTGGCCCTCGACGCCCAGATGGTCCTGATGGATGCGCTTCGCGTCTTCGACGAACGCGAGCGCGACCGCATGAGCGGGAAAGAGGTGCCGGCGTTCGAGGCGCTCTACGCCGATGTGCTTCCCGGGGAGCAGCCCCGGACGCAGAAGACGGAGCCTGCCCCTGCCTCGGCGGCGATCACGGCGGACCTCCTGGGGCTCGCCGATGTCGACCGGCTGGAAAAGAAGATCCCCCGGCCCGTTTCGGAAATGGAGATCTTCGATCCCGTTGAGATCCATCGTCAAAAGATCCGGGAGCTTCTCGCCGGCCGTTCACCGGAAGAGCAGGAGACTTTCGTTTCCTTTTTGAAAAAGTCCCTGGACCGCAAGACTGTACCCGGCGCCGCAGCGCGGCAGGAAGGCAAGGCAGTCGTTCTCTTCAGCAGCGACAAACTGATCCGGCATTCGGTCATGACCCTCTGCAAGGAGGAGCGCATCCCGGTCTTCGCAACTGACGATGGCGCGGATCTGGAGCGGATCATTGACCAGTGCATCTCCTCCCTCCGTACGCCGCTGGTCGTCTTTGACTGCCCGGGTTCCCTGAACGGCTTTTCCGTGGAGTCGATCTCCGGTCTTCGGAACGGCATCCGCGTGAAATACGCAGCGATCCCGCTCATCCAGCTCGCGGCTCCCCCGGAAAGCGCCTTTGCCCTTCGCGCCTACCAGGATGGCGTTCGGGCCGTGCTGCCCAAACCGCTCAAGGAGAACCGAAAAGAATCGTACGTGCAGGATACGATCCAGTTCCTCAGCGCCCTCACAGCCTATGTCAGAAATTTCCGGGACCAGTCTACGGCCACGGACCGCTTTGTGCAGGAACTCAAGAAAGACATGCGGGCGCTCCGAGAGATCGCCACGCCCTCCGACGCTGCCCTCGTGCTTCTTGCTTCCGTTGCCGAGATGTGCGATCGTGCGGTCACCTTCATCGTCCGGCCGAATGAGCTTGCCGGCGAGCGATCGGTCGGCGTGAGTGCGGACAAGAGCACGGGGCCCCTGCCCGCGGACCGGCTCAAGATCTCCCTGGCCCAGCCATCCGTGTTCCGCGACGTGATCGACAAGGGGCTCTCCTTCCACGGGGAAAGCAGCGATGACGCGCTCAAAAGCCTGTTCCAGGAGATCGGCAAACCGGTAAGCCCGGCCGTCGTGCTTCTGCCCCTGGTGAGCGATCGGAAGGTTGTCGCCGTCGTATACGGCGATTTCGGAAAGAAGGAATCCGGCGCGGTGCATCTCGACATCCTCGAGATCCTTGCCGCCCAGGTCGGCATCGTGCTGGAATACGCTTTGTTCCGCAGGCAGGTGACGAAAGCGGCGCAGAAAGCATAGAACGCATCGGCCGTTCAGGCTGCCGGAGATACACCACGGCGCCTTGAACCGCCGAGGCCGCGGAGGAAACCGGAACAGGATATCGTCTCACTCGCCGTTCTTCGCGAACATCGCGTTGCGGTTATACGAAGTCCCGGAACCGTCATTTTTTATAGCGCAGCCCAATTGAACAGCGGAGGGATATCAGCGTCATGGACCAGGCCATACTGAACCAGATCCTCAACATCGCCTTCGAAAAGAAAGTCTCGGACATTCATTTCGAAGTCGACAACCCGCCGCTCTTCCGGGCGCGGGGCCATCTCATCCGCGGCAAGCTCGCCAATCTGACAAAACAGGATACCGAGTTCGTCGCCAATACGGTCATGGAGCAGCACAAACGCAAACTGCCCGACGACCTGAAGGAATTCGACACCTCCTACACCCTGCCGAACGTAGGCAGATTCCGCGTGAGCATTTTCCGCCAGCGCGGCAATTTGGGCGTGGTCATGCGCGTCATCCCCCACCAGATCAGTTCTTTCGAGCAGCTGAACCTGCCGTCGGTGCTCGGCAGGATCGCGCAGGTCCCGAACGGCCTGATCCTCGTCACCGGGCCCACGGGCAACGGCAAATCGACGACGCTCGCATCGATGATGAAATATATCAACGACACCTTCGACTACAACATCATCACCATCGAGGATCCCATCGAGTTCCTCTTCACTTCGAGCAAGAGCTGCGTGATCCAGCGGGAAGTGGGCATCGACACAGAAAGCTTCAACGTCGCCCTGCGCTCAGCCATGCGCATGAACCCCGATGTGATCATGGTCGGCGAGATGCGCGACCTCGAGACCGTCGACGCCTGCGTCAAGGCGGCCGAGACCGGCCATCTCGTGCTGTCCACGCTGCACACCCACAACACGGCCTCTTCGGTCAACCGCATCGTCGGATATTTCCCGCCCGACGCGCAGGAGAACGTCCGGCAGCGGCTGGCGGAGTGCCTCACCGCCGTCGTCTCCATCCGGCTCATCCGCGGGAAGACCGGCGAGAGCATCCTGCCGGTGCTTGAGATCATGTACGCCACGACGGCCATCAAGGCCTGCATCCGGGACAACAAGCTCGACGAGATCGAGCAGTACATCGAGAAGGGCCGCGACGAGTACGGCATGCAGACCATGGATCAGCACCTGATCCAGCTCTGCCGGGACGAGCTCATCACCCTCGACGAAGCGAAGAGAATCTCGCGCTCCAAGGACCTGGAACGCAAACTGATGTTCAGCTGACACGCCGCCCCGGAATTATTCGCCGCGATATCCGTCAAGCCTTCCGCGGCGCTGAAAATCAAAAGCCGGAGAGTTCGTCCTCTCCGGCCTTTCTTGTTTGCGCTCGCATAAGCGGCTGCCCGGTTTCGCTGTCCCCTGCCCTGCTGCCGACGCGCGCAGGCAGTGCCGTCCTTTCCTATACCGTGAGCGCTTTGCGGACCCGGATGAGAAGGTCTGCAGGCATCATCGGCTTCTGCAGGAGATCGAATCCCGGTTCGAGCAGCCCCTGCTTTCCGATGACATCGGCGGTGTAGCCGCTCATGAACAGCGCACGGAGATTCGGTTCATGTGCGCGCATGGCCTCGTAGGCCTGCCGCCCGTTCATCTTCGGCATGATCGTATCGAGCAGGACCAGATCGATACTGCCGCGGTTTTTCTCGAAGAGTCGCACTGCTTCATCGCCGTCGGCGGCCTCTATGATGCGATACCCGTTTTCCGACAGCACGAGCTTGATCAACGCCAGCACCGCGCGATCGTCCTCGGCCACCAGAATGGTTTCGTCGCCTCCCATTGCGGCCGGAGCCGGCGCTTCCGCCGGTTCCATTGCCTGCCTACGCTGCAGCGGCAGGTATATCTTGAATGTCGTGCCCTTCCCTACCTCGCTGTAGACCGTGATCGCTCCATGGTGCTGTTTGATGATGCCGTAGGCGATGGACATGCCCAGCCCTGTCCCCCGGCCGACATCCTTGGTGGTGAAAAATGGCTCGAAAACGCTGGCCTGCGTCGCCTCGTCCATGCCCGCCCCCGTATCGGACACCGCGAGAACGGCATAATCCCCGTGGGCCGGAACACCGCGCAACCGGGCTTCCTCGGGGCTCAAGACCGTGCGTTCCGTCCGGAGGATGAACGTTCCGCCATTCGGCATGGCATCGCGGGAATTGGTCGCCAGGTTCATGAGCACCTGTTCAAGCCGCCCGCTGTCCGCATGCACGACAAGATCCTCGTCGCACAGCGCAAGGACGATGGCGACATCCTCGCCGATGATGCGGCCGAGAAGCTTTTCCACCCGCCGGACCACGGCATTGATGTCGACGGGCTGGGGGCTCATGACCTGCTTCCGGCTGAAGGTAAGCAGGCTCTGTGTCAGACGGGCCGCACGCTGGGCCGCCTCCATAATGTTATCGACGTTCGCCCGGAGAGGGTCGGTCGCGATCATTTTCCGCTGCAGCATGCTGCCGTAACCGATTACGGCGGTCAGGATGTTGTTGAAATCGTGCGCCACGCCGCCCGCCAGCGTGCCGATGGCCTCCATCTTGTGCGACTGGATCAGCTGCGACTCAAGCCGCTTCCGGTCCGTGATATCGATGAAGGTCACCACGGCGCCGATCACGCCGCCGGTGCCGCCCCGGATGGGGTAGGACCAGTACTCAACGGGCATGGCGGTTCCCTCAGACCGCCAGAACACCTCGTTGTCGGAGTGGCAGCCCTGTCCGGAACGATACACGTCGTAGATGCGGCATTCCTCGAGGGGATAGGCCAAACCGTCGGGACGCTTGTGATGGAAGAGATCGTGTGTTCGCTTTCCCAGAACATCGGCCTCGCCGCTGAATCCGAGCATGCGGAGCGCCGAAGGATTGCAGAACGTGCAGAGGCCGTCGGTGTCGACGCCGTAGATGCCCTCGGCCGTCGAATTGAGCAGCAGATGAATGCGCTCTTCGCGCCGAAGAAGTTCCTGCTCAACGCGTTTGCGCTCGGCAAGCTCCTTGCGCAGGTCGGCCGTCCGTTCCTCCACGGTCGCCTCAAGCACATCATGGGACCGCTGCAGGTCGCGCTCGGCCTGGTGACGCCGCTCGATCTCCCGCTCGAGCGGCACAATCGCCGTCGAACGGAGGGTCCGCCAGAGCACGGTGCCGAGAACCACGGTGAACAGGAGCGCTCCGGCAAAAAGCCGGTTCCGGAGGGACCGGGCGATCTCTTCGGCCGCGCCGTAGCTCCCGACAAGGTCGAGGCGAAGCAGTTCCCTGCCGTTCATTGTCACGGACTTCGTGAGCTCGAAGGTGGACATGCCGGTTGGGACCGGACGAGCGTATTCGCCGATGATGAAACCGGTCGGTGCAGTCGCGCGCACTACCAGATAGTCGGGGTGCCTTTCGCCCCACCGCTCGATAAACGTGCGGATCGTTGCGTAGTCTGCCTTCAGCAGCGATTCGTAAGACGTATCGGCCATAAGGTCGATCTGGAGCGCCGCTTGCTGTTCTGCATCCATGGTGAGCACATGACGCTGCTGCGCTGAAATCAGGAATGCTTCCACCAGCAGAAACGCCAGCAGAATCGCGATGAAGGCAATGAGCGCCCGCTGGGACCGGAACCCCGTCAAAACTCCACCCCCGCCCGTTTCAGTTCCCGCATGATCGTCCGGAGGCTGTCGTATTCCGCATCTTCAGCCGGCACGAGCGCAGTGACGTCATTCCGGATGCCCGTGAGGATACTCCTGCCCTCAGCAGTATCCGCAAGATGCAGCATGGCATCCTGCAGCGCCCGGGTCGTATCGGCAGGAAAACCCGCCCGGACGACGAACAGGTGGTCGGGAATGGGAGGAGTCGTCGCGAGGGAACGGAGACCGCGGGATTCGTACTGGAGAAAGACCTCTTCCTTCACCGCGCCGGCATCGAAAGTCCCTGCCAGGATGCCCATGGCGATATTGTCGTGATTCGCCAGAAACTTTACTTCCGCGAGGTCCTTCAACCGGATCCCGCTCTTGAGCAGCAGGTATCGCGGCACAACATGGCTCATCGTCGAGTTGGGATCGCCGAAGACGAATCGTTTTCCCTTGAGCTGGGAGAGCGAAGTGATGGAAGAATCCTTCCGGGCCATGATGCGGCCGTGGAAGAACTTCCCTTCCTTGGTTTGGAACGCGGCGAGAATCGGCCGCTTCCCGTATCTCTCGGTGAGCTGAACATAGGATGCCGGCCCCATGAATGCGATGTCCACGATGCCGTTCCCGATGCGATGGATGTGCGTTTCGTAGGTATTGCCCACCTCGACCGCGACAGATTTGCCGATCTTCCGGGACAGATATTCGCCGAGGGGGGTGAACCGCTTCACCAGCTCAGAGGCTGCCAGGTAGGGATGAACGCACAGCTTAAGAGGCTCCTGCTGCTGGGCGGAAGCCTTTCCCGGGAGGGCAAGGGCAAGAAGAATGAAGGAAGATGTGACGAACCTGATCCAGCGATCGATCATGAAGATCCTCCTCATGCCATCGAATCGGCACACTCCCCGGCTGCTTGGCGCGGCCGCTCTTAGGACGCATCTCAAGAGTCAGCCCCATTATAATGCATTTGATTTTCCGGAAGAAGAGAAATGTCGGATCGGGAAGCATCCTGAAGTTGATGCTGCAACAGGCGCGGCAGGATGCGAACAGCGGCGTCCCGGCGCTTCGGCGGCTGCTTCGACGCTACCCGGAAAATACCCCATCGGAATCCTTGCAAATCTTCTTCTGCTATTGTAGTCTTCCAGGCGATGTTTTCCTGAACGGGAGACGCGATTCGAGGGGGCCATGAACGATTGGACAGGCAGCAGTGAACCGAAGGAAGCACAGGAAGCAAAGAAGGTTGTGCTCGTCATCGACAACAAGGTGAAGCGCCAGTTCTACACGAGCATCCATCTGCAGCGCATGGACTATGACGTGATCACGGCGAGGACCGCCGAAGACGCCATGCTCTTCCTGGAACTGACCGTGCCGCTGGCGGTGATCACCAACTACGACCTGCCGGCGATGAACGGGCTGGTCCTCCTCCAGTACATCAAGGAGAGCGAACGCACCCGGAACGTTCCGGTCATCATGTATACCTCCAACCGGGACCCCTCGCTCGAGAAGGCCTGCAGGGAATTCGGCTGTGCGGGATTCCTGCGCAATCCCTGCACCCTCGACGAGCTGTACGCCGCGGTCCAGAGCGCGGCAGCGGGCCGTCCCCGAAAATTCGTCCGGCTCTCCACGCGGCTCGAAGTGGTGGTCGAGGACATCGACGAAGACCGTCTTGATTTCATCTCCGACCTCTCCGAGGACGGTATGTTCGTGAGCACCACGAAACCGCTGCCCTACGGCAGCACGCATACCTTCACGTTCCATCTGCCGAATGCTCCGGGCTGGGTTTTTCGCGTCCAGGGCCAGATCCTGCACCAGCATTTGGGCGCCGGTTCGAGCAAGCGGCCGGGCATGGGCGTGCAGTTCCGCAAGATCGGGGACCGCGAGCGGGAATTCCTGAAGGACTTCATCAGGAAGGAAATGACCGGCGAACTCGCGCCCGAGTGATGCCCCGGCGTCGTGATCGGTTATGCAGACTCCGAAAGAGGTGTACAACGAGAACGATCCGCGTTCCCGTTAGAAGTGAATGAGATACCGGCAAGATGATCGACGAATACGACCGGCACTGCCGGAATACCTGACGAATTCGAGCCGCATACCTTGAACGCAGGCGGCTGTCCCCGCCGGTGCACAAAGGCCTGAGAGAAATCCTCACGGCCTTTTTCGTTTTTCAGCCTTGTGATTACCCCGACAAGGAAACCGCGCTTCCGGGAACAAGAGCCTTGTGCCTGCCGCGCATTTGCTCCCTCCAACGAGACATGCCTGTGCAGCGACCTGCATTGCTTACCCTGTGAATCCGGCGACATAGTCCGGCAGAGGGATCGGCAGGCAACCGGTTGTTTTATCACGAAATGTGCAAGGCATTTAAATTGCAAAGTTTCTAAACTAATCGCCCGTTCGTCGGCGTTGAATTGTTCACGATCGTCCCGTGGATCGACAAGACCAGGGACGCTTCTGATGGTGGTGCGGTTGTTCCGAAAGGCGGTATCAGGTCAGTCATGAAAATCAGCACGAAACTATTGTTGATCATTATCCTCGCAACAACCTTGATCGGCGCCACGGCCCTGCTGGGTGTTGTTGCAACTGCCAACCTCTTGGAGGACCAGACCAAGGAAAAATACATCGCCCTTTCCACCTATGCGATTGAGAAGGTCCACCGGCTCTTCACCCGGCGCGCCGAGGATATCGCCAGGTTCGCACGGGACCGGGTCATCGCATCGCGAAGTTCGTCGCCGCGTCAGAAATCCGAAAAGCTGAAGAACTATCTGCAGCATGCGGGGTCCTACCTTCCCTTTGCCTCGATCTCTTTCTTCGATCTCCAGGGACGGCGTATCGCGGGCACGGAAGGGAACGCCGACGGAGCGCAGAGCCCCTTCCCGGCTTATCGGGCCGGCTTCATGCAGGGCCGCTCCTTTCTCCTGGAGGCAAGCCGCTCCGAACCATCAGGCGTCAGCGCGTTCCATTTCGCCCAGGCGGTCAAGGACGGGAGCGGCGCCCCCTTCGGCGTCATCGTCGCTGATCTCCCGGTCGAATCGCTACAGGAGATCGTCAGGCGCCCGCTGGGGCTCTTCAAGGTCGGCAGTCAATTCGCGGTGGACCTGATCGACGCGAACGGACGCATCCTGTTTTCCTCGTACAACAAGGAGGGCGTCCTCCGGGAAATCTCGCAGATCTTCCCCGTCGTGCAGCAGGCAAGCGCGGAGAACGGCGCTACCGGCACGGTGCTCCTCCCCGATCCCTCCGGAAAGAATGACCGCACGATCGTCGTGTTCGCCCGCGAAGCCGGGGACGCGACCTCTCCGGGCCGGGACTGGACGCTCGTCATCTCCCTGCCCGAACGCGCCGCCCTGGCACCCCTGATGGCGCTGAAGAACCGGCTCGCCTGGGTCTTCATCGCCGTCGGCTCCATTGCCGCCGGCATTGTTCTCATGCTCTCCCGGACCATTACCCGACCCCTGGCGCGATTAAGCAGCGCCCTCGCCGAAGTGGGGCAAGGCAATCTGGATGTGGTCGTGAAGGTGTCTTCCCGCGACGAGACCGGCCGCCTGTCCGCGGTGTTCAACAGCATGGTCGGTGAGCTGAAGCACCTGCATGGTCAATTGCACGAAGCCGCCTCGGTGGACAGCCTTACCGGCGCCCTCAACAGGAAAAAAATCGATGAGATCCTTCGCAGCGAAGTTGAGCGTTCACAAAGATACAACGGTCCGTTGTCGCTGATCCTCTTCGATCTCGACCACTTCAAGAGCATCAACGATACCCACGGCCACTTGAGCGGGGACGATATCCTGAGAACGTTGACCGGCGTCATCAAAGACAACATCAGGCGGACAGACTACCTCGGCCGGTGGGGAGGGGAGGAGTTCCTGCTGCTCACTCCCGGGACGACCCTGGAGCAGGCAGCGGAACTGGCGGACAAATTGAGAAAACGCATCGAGGCATTTCGCTTTCCAGTCGTCGGGTCCGTAACCGTCAGTTGCGGCGTAGCCGCCTTCCGGGACAACGACACAGGCAATGACCTGATCAAGCGGGCAGATGACGCGCTCTATCGGGCCAAGGACCGGGGTAGGAATTTGGTCGAGGTCTTCGGGTGAATCTGCCCATGGGAAAGGGCGACTATAGATTCCGGAATTTGTCTAGAAATCCCGAAGGAGATTCCTCCCGTCATTGGATTGGGGGCACAAGGAATTAGTCCTGGCCAGGAAAACGAACCGCGCGGGACCGCAATACACTATTAGCCATCTTTTACCGTTCCATTGGGCTTTCGGTCGTCTTCGACCTCCGCCAAGATTCCCGACGGCAGTCGCCGGCAATGGCCAGGTCCAGGCAGCGGCCGAGTCTATGCACCTCTTCAATGTCGCACCGCTCCCCCGCCTCGAGCAGCTGCAAATGTTCGATATCCACTCCTGCCCGCTGCGCCACGTCCGCAAAAGCAAGTCCCCGCTCACGTATGGTGGTCATGATCGCCACGGTTTTGGGACAAATGGCGCACTCTTCATGATAGCGGTCGAGGAAGGCCGGATCGGCGCATTTTGCCTTGAGGTAGGCCTTAAGACTCCACATCAGCGTACCTCCTGATGGCATCCGCGTCGATGCGGCTGAGAAAAACCTGGCGATAGCGCATCGTCTCGTGGATGTATTCCTCGGGCACCCGGCTCGTGGTCTTGCGCAGCGCCCGGTACACGACGATGTAGGTTTCGAAGCAGAAGAAATAGAGCAACCGCATCTGGTCCCCCGACAATCTGATGCGCAGTTCATGGATGCCATCTTCCAGAAGGTCGGCATAGGGACGGGGCAGCGTCGGCCCCATTGCTTCGAGCAGTTCGAGGACATGCAGCACCTTCACCTGGTGCTCGGGCCGGCAGCTGTCGAGGAACTCCGAGACCGGGCAGGGCTTCAGGAAAGGATCGCAGAAAAGGATGTTCCACTTCTTCTTCATGGGACTTGGCGATAACCGCGGTGACGGGACCCGCCGTCCCGACTCTCCGACATTCGCGACCACACTATAGCATCGGGAATGAAGCGACTGCAAGCGGAAAACAATGGACGCTATGGTTTCCTTCCCGTGGCGGCGTGCGAATTGCCTTTCAGAAATATGCCGTGCCCGATGAATGCAGAAAAGCGGTGCGTGGCGATATAATTTGTATGATACGATCAGTTGAACAGTGCCGGGGAGAACTGCCTATGAACACAGTAATAACCCTATGCCGTGATATTAACGAAACAGCGGACACGGACTGCATCGAAGACCACGAGGGGACGGATGTGCGGCTGGTTGCGCCATGCACCGTGGAAAGGAACCCCTGCGACAAGCCGGTTGCGGCAGAGCAGGTGGGCGCAGAAGCGGAGAGCTCGGCGACGATTCAGAACGCGATGGTCATTCAGGATTGCTGCGACTGCGGCTGAAACTGTGCCAGGACCTGGGGGAAGAAGGCGTGAAAGTGATCTTCGAGGAGATCGTAGTTCCGTTCCAGCTCATCGATCGCTGAGTCCAGGGGATTGTCGCGTTTGATCCTCAGGGAGATCCTCTTGAAGGTCCGGTCGATCCCTTCGAAGGTCCGATAGCTTCTGAGCCAGTCCTCGCGCACCATCTTCCCGATCACCCAGGGCACGGGGTGCGGGAGGGGCGCGGAATACTGTTCCAGGTTCGCATAGACCCGTCCGACAAAGGCGTCGAGCCCTGTCGAAGAGTACCGGTCCCAGCTGGTTGCGAGAAAGTGATCATAGACCACGTCGATGATCACGCCGGCATAGCGCCGACGGCGTGGGCTCACCAGCCTGCGGCTGGCGCCGAAGACCTCGTGGGAATCGGTGAAATGATCGGCCCTGCGGTGATGGCGGATTCCCTCAACCACGTCAGGGGGGAACCTGCTTGACACATCGCCCTTCACGAAATCGGCGATAAAGTTCCCGAGCATGGACGAAGAGGTGTGGTTGCTGCAGAGCATGTGAGCCAGGTAGTTCATATTTCAGCCTTTACCCGAGGATATTTTGTCACGATGTCGCTTGCCCGTCAATGATAATTCATGTGCGATGCTGAGTAATTTCATTCCCAGGAGGCGACAAAATTGTCGAGAAAATGAATCAATTGAAATTCTTGCAGAATCCAAATGAAAAGTTTAGGATATCTGCAACGAGGCATTTCGAGGTCGACAATTCTTGCCTTGCTTTTGTCGATGTTATATTGCTGTCTTGTATAAAAAACAGCATTTTACCGGCTTGGCACACATCTTGTATCATATACGCCGTTCAACCACATATCAATGGCCCAAGGCCAACAAGGAGGCTCCTGATGGAACCGAAGAAGTTCGTGTTCGTACTCTCCCATGCCACGTCGAATCCCAAGGAAGTGATTGTCATGCTGAAGATCGTCTCCAATATGAAGGCTTTTGACGACACCGCGGAAATCGCCGTGTTCCTCGTGGGAGAAGGCGTCCAGCTTGCGAAAAAAGGGGTGGGGAAATCCATAACCATGGAACTGGAAGGCAATCAGGTCAATGTGGGCGAACTGCTCGAAATGATGCCTGAGTTCAACGTGAAGTTCTACGTCTGTCACGCCTTCATGCCGATGTTCAGCGTCAACAAGGAAGATCTCATCGAAAACGCGGAAATGAAGGGAAGCTCCTACCTCGGCGAGCTGCTGCTTGCCGGCTACGTTCCCTTCCCCATGGCGATGTAACGGGGAGCCGGGCTCGGGCCGGATTTCTGCATACAAGAAAGATAAGACGGTACCAAGATAAAAGGCCGGAGAGCTTTCCTCTCCGGCTTTTTTTTGCTGTGCATATTCATCTCAGCCAGCGGCAGTCTCACTTCCCGCCGGCAGCCGCTTTGAGCTTCTCCTCGATGGCCGACGGCGCGCCGGATATCTTCATGAACGTGCCCATGGTGAGATCGGGGAAATCCAGGGCGATGCGGAACTTGCCGTGCAGCATGTACACCGACCCGTCGGAGACGACCAGCTCATAGGGCAGGTGCGGCGTGTGCTTCAGCTCTCCCAGGTCAATGACCTTCATGATCACGGCATCCGCCCCGTCGCCTGCGGCAAGGGACACGCCGATGACCGATTCCTTCTTGCCCGGCAGGTCCACGCGGTAGACCTTTGCCGCTCCGCCCTTCTTCGCCGCAAGGCCCGCCTCGACGGCGGCCAGCGCTTCGTCCTGGGACGGGAAGGTCGCGAGCTTCACGTGATCGTCGAAGTAAGGCATCATCATCATGTAGTGGTACTTCCTGAGCTTGGCGGCAGGTATGCCGTCCCTAGAGCCGAACTCGGCGGTCTTGCCGATCGCCTGTTCGAGCGCTGCCGCGATGTCGCTCAGGTCGTCCTTCATCCGGTAAGCGGCGGCAAAGTACCGCGGGTTCGTCGACGCCACCTGCAGCTCCTTGCCCGCCAGGGTGACGGCAACGCGCACCACGGCCCCGTAGGCGCCGAAGCCGGACTTTGCGGCCGCCGCCTTGAGCGCGTCATTCGTCGCCACGATGACCTCTGCGCCCGCGTAGGGAGCGTATTCGCCGACGATTTGGAAGCCCTTCTGTTCCAGCGCCGCTTTCACCTCGGGCAGCTTTGCCTCCACGGTCCCGGGACCCCGAAAGCCGAGCAGATAGGGCTTCAGCGGCTGGTCAGCCGCAATGGCCGGAGCTGCCTGGATCATGGAAAGGACGAATAAACAGAATACAAGAACGCGCGAATAGAGCATGGTGCTCCCTCCTTCCGAAGTTAGGTTGTCTGAGCATAACACGGGAAGGATCTGTGGTCAATGAGATTAGCAACTAGTTGACTGGTTATGACAGCTGCCGCGGTTGTCCCGCGCGGGAAGCACGGGTTGGACTAATCAGGAAACACAATGCCGGACAGACGGCCGCATAGCGAAAGGTACTTCTCCTGCACCGCCGGGTCCGCGGCAGCGGGGTGAAAGCTCCCGGGCCGCAGATGATGAAAATACCTTCCCGAGACCAGCGCTTCCCTGTCCCGGCTCACGGCGAGCCATACCTGTGTTCTCGATCCGTCTTCCACGCTGACCGGAGCTCCCGCCCCTCCCATCTTTGTTGCCGCCCAGCCGGGCTCCATGGCATTGGACAATACCTCGGGCCATTTGCGCGCAACGGCAAAGGCAAGGATGACCATATGCAGCTTCGTATCAGCGTAATTGCTTGCCACCTTCTCCGCCTCGCCCGACGCCAGGTCCCTCAGGGCGCCGTCGCCGCCTCGATGGAGGCCCGAACTCGTATAGACCAGCCGCTTCGGTCTCCTGATCAGACAGGTCAGGATATAGGGCGCCAGCGAGTTCACGGCAAAGATCTCCGGCAGTCCGTCGACGGTCCGGCTGTTGTGCGGAACATGATAGACGCCGGCGTTATGGATCACGGCATCGAAGGATCCCAGATCGTTCACCTCTTCGGCAAGAGACCTCGTCTCCGCGATGCTGGAAAGGTCGGCGGCAAGGGCGGTCACTGCTCCGGGCACGCGGGAAAGCGCATCCTTCGCACGCTGTTCGTTGCGGCCGTGCAGCACGACCTCATGACCCTGGGCCGCCAGCATCCGGGCCTCCATGAGGCCGAGCCCGTCGGCAGAACCGGTGATGAATATGCGAGCCATGGAACTTCCCCTTTCCGCGTTCAATTCCGGCCGGCGATCTGGAGCGTTCGGGAGTCGCGCTTCCCCAGGTAATACCTGTCAAGCACCCGTCCGAAGAGGGAGTCAGGCCTATGAGCTAATCGTTCCTTCCGCTGGTCATGCGGGCCGTGAAGGAATCGACAAGCGCGCCCGCTGCCTTTTTCAGGATGCCGAGGCGCGCCGGATAGTAGTAGTCCGCTTCAAACCACCCCTGGTCACGGTAGTAGGTGAAGTCGCGGGAGTTCTCGTCGAGCATTACCCGCATGCTCGTCCGGGCCGCCCGGAAGGCGCAGACCCTGAGAAGCGAAGGGACCGGATATTGCTTCATGCAGAGCCCTGCATGGAACCGCCTGCTGTGTTCAGCCGCGACCGCATCGATCCGCGACCGCTCCGTTCCGTTCATCGGGTCGAGCGCCGTAGTGCAGCTCCCCTTCACCACGTTGAAGCCTAAGCCCATGCCCACGAAGTCGAGGTACTTCACGATCTTCGAACCGCCGTAGATGCCCTGGGCCACGATGCTCGTGAATGTCCTGCCGAAGAAGCGCGGCCGGTGAAACACGAAACCGAGCCGGTCCAGGAAGGCCTTCATGGTCGACGAGACCTGGTAGGAATAATTCGGCGTCGCGAAGACCACGCCGTCCGATGCCAGCATCTTCCCCATGAGTTCGTCCCGGTCGTCCTTGAACGGGCAGAACTCTTCGCCCTTCCGGAAGCAGTTCTTGCACCCTCTGCACCTCTCCACCCGGTAATCGGTGAGGGTCACGATCTCGCTTTCCACGCCGCCCGGCGCCTGCAGGCCCTCCAGGAACCGTTGAACGGCGTAATAGGTATGTTCCTTGCGTGCAGTGCCGACGAAGGCGGTGACCTTCTTCATACCGGGCCTCCTGCGCCAGGGTTTTTCGTGAATGTGACGGGCATCGCTGCCTGGTATGAGCATAGCACCCGACGGAAGCAGGTGAGAGGGAATTTCGGATTATTCGATATCCCCCATGATCCCATTGGTTTCCGGTACGTCCTGTATACGAAGCGGCCCTCTGCTCACGAGAAAAGCGACTGTTGCAAATTTCGGCGTTCCGGATACTAAGAGAACGTAGACGGTTGAAGCGAAAGAGGGAGGACAGAGGCTGGCGCTAAATACAAGACCTACGCTACCAGCCCGGTCTTGACATTGTCCGGGACGATGCGCTTTCATATAGATAGGGAAACGATGATGAGTTTTTCGCGCGGTTTCAGTCTGGACGACAGGCCGATTTCCGCTCGCAGGCGCGTTTCCCGGGGAGGTTCCCATGAGAAAACTCGTTGTCCTATCGTTCATAAGCCTTGACGGCGTGATGCAGGCCCCGGGCGGGCCTGATGAGGACCCCAGCGGCGGTTTCAGCCTGGGAGGCTGGACTGCCCCCTACTTTGATGACGACCTCGGCGACATGGCGAAGAAGCAACTGGACACACCCTTTTCCCTGCTGCTCGGCAGGAGGACCTACGAGATCTTCGCGGCCTACTGGCCCTATGCGGACGCCAAGAATCCCTTTACCGGTCCTTTCAACAGCGCGAAAAAATACGTCGCTTCGAGGACGCTGAGGTCGCTTGGGTGGAGCAATGCGGAGCTGATCAAGGGAGATGTGGCGAAGGAGGTCAAGAAGCTGAAGGAGCAGGCCGGTCCCGAGCTACATGTCTACGGCAGCGGGAATCTCATCCAGACGCTCATGAAGCACGACCTGGTCGACGAGATCCGGCTGAAGATCTTCCCCATCACACTCGGCAAGGGCAAGCGCCTGTTCGCCGAGGGCGCGCTCCCGGCCGGATTCCACCTGATCGAGAGCGGCATTTCGCCCAAGGGGGTTATCGTTACCGATTATGTCCGCGCCGGCGGCGTCAAGACCGGATCGTTCGGGCAGGAAGTCCCTTCTGAAGCGGAACGTTCCCGCCGGGAAAAGCTGAAAAAGGAAGCTGCGTGAACCGGGACGCGACTTCTTCCTAGCCTCTGCAGTCACCGTCAAGACGTTCATACCGCGCCGGATAAAGTCGAGGGGAAGCCCCGGGCATCCGGTCGCTTTATTTAAGCGAAAAGTCGACGCGGCTGTTCTTCACGTTTTCCTTCTGCTCCGGAGACGGGGACTTTGGCTCGAGCAGATAGATGCGCTCCGGCTCGACCTTCCCGGACCTCACGATGAGCTCCTTCACGGTGCGCGCACGCTGGCCGGCAAGCTCGCGCAGATCGCCGTCCGTTACCTGGACGCTGTCGAGCAGGAGCTTCTCCATCTCGGCGTCAGGGACGTCCTTGGGAATGCCGAGGAAGTTCCTGGGCTTGCTGAACTTGCCGTTCCTGTATGCCTTCTTGAGATAGACCGGATATTCCTCATCCGTGATCTTGACCGACTCAGGCTGCACAGGTTTATTGTCCCTCCGTGCCAGGTCCTTCATCTTCTCGGCAACGATCAGCGCCTGCATCCGGTTCGTGCGCAGCGCCTCCGTATCCTTTTCCTTGTCGGTAAACCCTGTGATCTCGAGCTTAAGCGAAGGCCGCTGATAAAGCGCGTTCGCAAGGGTCTCGAGCTTCTTCTGGTTCTGCTCGGTCACCTCGGAGGTCCCGTAGTCGAACTCCACGTATCCCAGTTCCTCGCCGCCGCCCATCAGGCTGCCGAGCAGGGCAAAGGGCGAGGTCGCGGCCTTCACGAGCAGGTTCCCGAGCACCTTCAGGACGATCCTGAGGACGCTGAACTCGGGGTTGTCGATCTCACCGGACACCGGGATGTCGAACCGGATCTCACCGTTCCGGTCCTTGAGCAGCGCCACGGCGAGTCCTACCGGCAGCTTCGTGGCCTTCGGACTGTCCACGGACCCGCCGAGCGTAAGCTGGTCGATGAAGATATTGTTCTTTGCGTCGAGCTTCTTCCCGACGATGTGGTACTCGAAGCCGAGGAAGAGCTTGCCCTTTTCCACCGCCCTTCCGACGTAGGTGCCTGAGTAGGGTGTGAACGGGCTCAACTCCAGGTCTTTCAGGTCCGCCTTCAGGTCCACGAAAAGATTTTCCTTGAACGGATGGACCTTCCCCGCGAGCTGGAACGGCGCGGTTCCGTCAATGGACGCCTTCAGCAACAGGTCGGCCATGATGTCCTTCTTCGAGGTGAGGCCCGCCACCTTTGCCTCGATATCAGTGATGCTCGATGTGTACCGCGGCTGCACATGGTCATCGATGAGATCGATACGTCCTTTCGCGAGCGTCACGAGCCCGATGGCAATGTCCGGTGCCGGGCCTGCGTCTGCAGGCGGCGTCTCTTTGTTTGCGTCCTCCTGCGGTTCCTCTTTCACCGGGGCAGTCGAGGCAGGCGCTGTTCTCAAGGCTTTATTCAGTGCAGGTACGCCGTCGTCCTCCACTGCGAAGCGAACGTGCGGCTCGCTCAGGGCGATGGTCTTGATCCGCACACTGAACGGTTCCGATTTAACATCGATGCCGTCCACCGCCAGCTGCTTCCAGGACAGGATGTCCTCGTCGTTCCTGTTGTCAAGCACATCGAGGTCCCTGAGCGACATACCGCCGCGGTAGAAGACGAAGGGGGCCTTTCCTTTTCCTGCAAGGACGCGCACGTTTCCCTGCAGGAAGAATCTCCCGTCGTTGAGGGAGATCTCCGTTTTCTGCCCGATGTAGGGCTGCAGCGCTGACAGGCCGAGTTCGCCAATTTTCACGTCCGTCTCGAACGCGAGGGGATCGATCCCGAGCGTGCCCTGGGTCTTGAGGAACCCCTTCCGATTGATGTTCAAGGAGAGCGCCAGCGTTCCTTTCCTGTCCTTCCTGGTCGAGAGGCCGGCGCCCTTGAGTCCGATCTTCTCGATCCGGATCCGCACCGGCTCAGCCTCGCCCTCGCCCGTAGCCGCGGGCGGCACCGGCGTCCAGTCGGTGAAAAGCACGGTCCCGTCGCTCAGCGTCAGGGCGTCGATGTCCACGATCGGGAGCGCCGTCGTTTCCCCGGTTTGCTTCTCTGCCGGAGCGGCAGGCGCCTGTTCCCCGCCCTTTGCCTGCCCGACCACGAAGGCCTCGACGATCCCGAGCTTCCCTTCCCGGTCGCGGTCAACCGTCAGCTTCGGGCTCTGGAGGCTCACATCCGAGAGATGGACCTCTTTCGCCATCAGGTCGGACGGCAGGAGAGAGACCGAGAAGCGCTTGAACTCGACCAGCGCCCTGCGCCGGGTATCGACCAGTTTGATGTCCTTGACCGCCACGGTACCCTTGAGCGAGACCTGCGGCTTCCGGTCCTTGAACTGCCGGAACAACAAGGTGGTCTGGACGTCGAGCGCCCCGGACAAGACTTTGAACCGGAGCGGCATCGGGCTGTAGGCCAGGTAGTGAGCCAGGCCGATGTCCCTGATATCGATGTCGAGCGTCGTCTCGAGGGATTCTTCGAACGGCAGGGTCCGTCCCTTGAACTCCACCTTGGTCCCGTTCACCGTTGCCGTGAAGTACGGCTCCACGTAGGATGCGAGATCATAGGGGAGATTCGACAGGAACGGCACCGACAGGTTCACGCTCCGCACGGTGTGGCGCGTGTCCTTGGGACCGTCGAGGAAGTCAGCACTGCCGTCAATTACCTGGATATTGTTGATGGAGAACCGAAAGGGCTCCGCGGCCTTCTCCTCTTTCTTCGACGGCGCGGGCGGCGCGGTAAGCAGGTCGCTGAAGTTGTACGAAAGGTCCTTGTTCCGTGCCACGTTCACGTAGGGTTTGACCAGCCGCACGCTGCTCACGATCAGTCCGCGCTTCACCACGGACATGGCCTGGAGGTTCACGTAAAACTCATCGAAGGAAACCAGGACCCCGGGACCGTCCTTCTGACCGACGGTCACGCCCCGGAGCGCAGCAGAGAGTGCAAAGGGATTGAAGTAAACGGATTTGACCGTGACAGGCCGGGAGAGCGCTTCAGCAAGCTTGCGTTCCAACAGAGGGCGGAGCACCGCGGGGACAACGAGAAAGCCCGTTACCGCGATGAACGCCACGATGCCGCCAAGCCAGAAAGCGGCTTTCTTGAGAAATGCCGGTGAGAGGAAGCGTTTCAGCATAAGTCACATTTTGTGTATTCAAGCAACCACGGTTGAATACTAGGGAAAACTCGGGCCTGTCCGCGATTCGAACTTGTTATCCGTTGTTCCCGATGATCCTGACCTCCTGCTGCGGGAAGGGGATGCTGATCTTCTTCCGGCTGAACTCCTCGATGATCGCCTCGTTCACCTCGGTCTGGGCGACGAAAAAATCAGGCACCGCGACCCAGGGAAGGACGGAGATGACGACGGCGGAATCGCCCAGGCTCGAGACGCCCACGACCGCCGGAGGATCCTTCAGCACCCGGGGATTCCGGTCCAGGATCTCCTTGATCGTTTGGCGGGCGAGCCGGATGTCGGCGTCATAGGCCACGCCGACGGCGAGGTTCATCTGGCGGATCTTTCCGTAGTTGTGAAGAATTTCGCCGATGATCTTGCGGTTCGGCACCACCACGCGGGAGTTGTCGGCATGGAGCAGGATCGTCGTAAAGACAGAGATGTTCTTCACCTCGCCGTACACGCCGAGCAATTCGATGTATTCGCCGACGGTGAAGGGCTTCGTGAAGATGATGTTGAGCCCGGCGACCATGTTGCCGAGCACGCTCTGCATCGCGAAGCTGATGCCGACACCTGCCACGCCCAGGCCCGCGATGAGCGGAGTGATCTGGACGCCCATCTGGCCGAGCGCCATGATGGCGAAGAACGCGATGATCGTTATCCGGAGAATTTGGGTGAGCAGCTGGCGGATCTGCGGCTCGAGCCGCTGCTTCTCGAACCACCGGTTCGCCATCTTGCCTGCCCACCGGGCAACAAGGAAGCCGGCGATGATGATGCCGATCCCGACAAGAACCTGCATGCCGTGCTCGACGAGGTACATGATCAGCTTGTCGACCAGTTCCGTGGACTTGTCCATTAGGACCTCCTCGTTCCAAAACCAGCTGTCGCTTGCGGACGTCAAAATATGGTCGGGGACCAGGGAAAGAAGGCTGTCCACTAGTTTAGCACAACAAGACAGGAACTGCTGCATCAGGCAGGGCCAAACAAGAACAGATCCCTCGTCGAGGTCTCGAAACGGGGAACATGCGATATTTCGGTTCTGAGCAAGGTGAGCGATAATATGCGCCTGGGAATGCTCAGGGGAAGAATCTCAATAATCGGCCTCGCCTGCGATCGTCAATGTAAAACTGCAAGACGTGATCCTATGGGTCTTCAGGCGCTCACCGCCGCGTGATCAAAAGCGTGCGCCGGTGTCCCCTCTCCGCAGCCTGTTTCACCTGGTCGCCGCAGCCTTCGCCGTACACCCGGTCGATGGTCTCGAGGAAACCCGCGCTGATGCTGCGCGATCCCGGCGCCTTCCGCAGGTTGCAGGAAAAGAGGGACGCATCGTCGATTATGGCGAGGACTTCTTCGCCGTCCGAGAAGTGCAGGGGCCAGAGCATGCAGACCTTCGGCTTCACCTGCTCCAGCGGCAAGCCGAGTTCTCCCGCCACGGTATGCAGGGAGCAGTGCGTCCGGCCATGAGACCAGTAGGCGAAAACGCAGAGGCCGTCCTCGGTCGTGTCGAGGGAGAACAGTCCGGGCTCCACCTCCTCGAACACGTTGTCGTATCCCCCGACAGCCAGAAGATGGGGGCAGTACCGGGCCGCCGCGGGCATGACCTTGATGATCCGACGCACCTCCGCCGAGGTGGCGCAGACCTCGTAGGACGCGCAGCAGCACTTCTGGCCCTTGGCGCAGCCCCCGCAGCGATTCTCGAGCGACAGGAGCGACTCGATGTCCACATCCACGCTGCTGCGCTGATGCTGCGGACTTTCCTGGTGATGGCGTTTTCCCTTACTGTTCTTTCGCATATCACTGAAGTGCGGGAGAAGAACTCGCCCGTTACGTTCTACCGCTTCTCCCCAATAAGCGCCAGGAATTCCTCGGGCGTCATGACAGGAAGCTGATCTGTGCGGTAATCGCCCTTGTTCCTGGTTATCAGGCAGTCCGCCTCGACATGGAGCGCGGAATAGTATTGCACGGCATCTTCAAAGTCTTTGAAGGACGACACAAGCGAAAGGTCGATCACTTTCTCGTCCACTGCAGCGACCCGGAAAATGATCCTCAGCTTTTCGAGCACCCGCATTGCCTTGTCCCGCCGCAGCTCCCTCGACAGGATATAGAACAGCGTCGGAAAACTTTGCGCCGACAGATACCCGTGCAGCTTCTTTTCCTCGATCAGGGAGAATAATCTGGCAGCAGAAGTGTAATGGGATTCACGCTTCAGGAAGATATCGAGAATGACGTTGATATCGCAGAGAACGCTTTTCACCGGTACTTCTCCGCGAGATGTTTCCGGTAGCCTGCGCGCAGCTCCGCGATATCCTTTTTCCCGGTCAGGACACCGGACACCTCGTACAGGACCGGCGATTCGCGGACGGCCTGCGTATCCTGCTCCGCAACGGCCTTGAAATAGTCCTCAACCATGCGAGACAGGCTGATTCCCTTCGCGCTTGCCTTCTTCTTCGCCTTTTTGATGACCCCATCGTCCAATCGAAGCGTCAATTTCGTGCTCATCGTTCCCCCTCCGAGTGACGTACAAAATATAATTCATTGTACGGCTACTTGTCAAGCGATAGGGCGGATGCAAAGAGAACGCATAAAGGCCGGAAAGCTTTCGCTCGCCGGCCTATTGATGTCCTCCCTTTGTCGAAAGGAGTTTAGAGCTCATGGGGTCGCTTGATATGTGACTTGCATGTCAAGAGTCAAGAAGTGACCGCCCGACCTGCATGTCCTTGTCCTTGCTTCGTATCACGCCTTGCGATGTCCCGCTGGGCGCGGCCGCGCAATCCCAGGCAGCCCCTGCCTGTTCAAAGCGTTCGTCAAAAGCCGGGTCCTTCAGCTGCTTTTCGAGATATTCATCGAAGTCCGTTTTCTTCACTTCCCTTGCCCGAAACTCCCGCATGTGCGCTACGCGGTCTTTCTGTCACGCTCCGGAATATCCTGGCCCTTATTGCGGATCGCCTGCTTGTCCGCGATAATGGCTTGATCCTCATTCTGGGGACGGAAAAGAAAAAGCCGGAGAGACCCTTCTCTCCGGCCTTGATCGATCCCGATGTCAAAGGGAGAGACCTCGCTGGATCATCCTAATCCAGCAAGGGTTTGGGTGTGCTGTCCGAGGAAGCGGGAAGGATCGGATAGACGACAGACGGCTGCGTCCCGGTCGTCGTGCGGAGAAATGCCTCGATCCTGTCGACCTCTTTCTGCGCCAGGTCGATGCCGAGCTGCGAGCTGCCCATAATCGCGACCGCCTCCTTGAGGCTCCATACTTTCCCCGAATGGAAGTAGGGCGGCGTCAGGGCGATGTTCCTGAGCGTGGGCGCCTTGAAGAGGTACTCGTCCGACTTCACGCCCGTCACCTTGAAACGTCCCTCATCTCCCTTCATGATGCTTGCGTCCGGCTTCGCAACAACGCCGAAGGGGTAGTAGGCGCTCCCTCCCATGTTCAGGCCGCCGTGGCAGCCCGCACAGCCCTTGTTCATGAAAAGCCCGAGGCCTTCCTTCTCCGAAGCGTTCAGCGCATTGGCCTTTCCGGAGAGATACTTGTCGAAGGGAGACCGGGGAGTGATCAACGTGGCCTCGAACACGGCAATCGCCTTTGCCATGTTCTCGAACGTGACCGGGTCCTTCCCTCCGGGGAACGCCTTCCTGAACATCGCCTCGTATTCCGGCATGCTCTTCAGCGTTTTCACCGCGCCTTCGGGCGTGTTGTTCATCTCCACCGATGCCTGCACCGGTCCTTTGGCCTGCTGCTCGAGATCGGGAGCCCGGCCGTCCCAGAATTGCGCCACATTGAAGACCGAGTTCAGCACCGTCGGCGCATTTCTCGGTCCCTTCTGCCACTTATGCCCCGTCGACGTCTCCTGAAAATCGATGCCTCCCATGCCGACGTTGTGGCAGGTGTTGCAGCTGATGAGCCCACTCGCGGAGAGCCGCGGATCGAAAAAGAGGACCTTTCCCAGAAGCACCTTTTCCGGCGTGGCCGGATTGCCTGTTATCACCGGCGGCTTCGAAGGCACTGGCTTGAACATGCCCTGCGCGCGTTCGAGGACCTCGTCCGATGCGTGAGCCGCTCCCGAAAGGGCCAATACGACGGTGACTGCGAATACCCATTTTACCTTTCTCATGGCTGAACCTCCTGGATGACGATGACATGGCGCATACTCTTTCTGAGTATAGCACTGCATGCAACGGCAGGGGCAACGGAGCAGATTCAGGATTTCTGATCTCTTCCCTTGTTACATCCTGTGATAAATGCGATTTCTTTTGCGTTGATCTGCAATGCTGTGCGGACATCATCTTTAAAATATAGAGAAAGCAAGAGGGATGAAATGAACAGAGATTGATACTTTAGTCCCGCGTTGGCGGGCATATAGATCGCAAAGACAAACAGAGGTCTGTCCCGGGTCAGAGTTATTTCTTCCCCTGTCTCACAGTTCGTGAACATCTTCATTGGCACCAAGAGTACAATATCCGACAGGAATGAAAATGGGTAAGAAAAGGCCGGAGAAGTTTTCCTCTCCGGCCTTGATCGTTCATGCGCAAAGCAACAGATGCAACAACCCCTAGGTCCTCCAGTCGATTCCTACGGGATGATTTTTTCGGCCACTACAGAATCAAGTCTGACCCCAGACTGTACAATGTGAGAATCCTTCGGCAGGCCTGCTCGGGGTGTAAAATGACGAGGCCCGGAATTTTTCCGGGCCTTCTTATGACAGGCGGCAGGCAATCGCAAAGAGGACTCTTCGAGAACAGGCCATACGAAGAGTCACCGCGTCACGACTGACCCTCGGTCATCACTCGCCCCACACATCCACTGTCGCGCTCTGTCCTCCCGATGTCCGGATAGCGCGAGTTCCGGAAAGCTTCCTGCCGTCATCGGACAGCCGCAGATCAAAGGTCTCCAGCTTCCAGTATCCGGGATTGAGCGTCCAGCCCCAGGTGAGTTCCAGCTTCAAGGTCCTGTCGGCCAGGTGGAATGCGGTGACCTTCACGGTATAGTCCGTCAACCTGCTGATCAGGTCAACCGCGGGCTCGTCGTTCCCGTTCGCGGCGATCGTGAGCCGATGATAGTCAACCACTTCGCCGTCCTGCCTGCCCTTGATGGTCCAGGTCCTCGCAAAGCTCCCGTTCCACGTTCTTTTCGCTTTCCCCGGTTTGCTCGCCGCAGGTGCCTGTACTGTCGCCGTGCTCATGCTCGTTTGAGACGGTGCTGCCGGCGTCGGTTCGACGGCGGCGGCCGGCGCAGCCGGTGCGACCTCGGGCAGGGAAACCCTCTTGCCTGCGGGGAGGATGTACTCTCCGATCGACCGCACCTCGGTATCTGACAACTTCTCTTCGCCGAATGCCGGCATCCCCGGGGGCGGCATCCTGATATCATCAACGAGTTTCCCGGGCATTTTCAGCTTAGCGGCATCGGGGTGGCAGTGAGCGCAATGTTTTCGGTAGAGTGCGCCGCCATCCTTCTGCGGATCGGCTAGGCATGGCGCAACGTTGAGGCAGAGAAAAAAGGCGGTCGCGGCCAACGACGTTCCTGCCCTGATGATGAGGCGCTGCAAGGGAAGACTCACGAGAGGGGAACAAGCAACCGTCCACATAAGGCACATAGTAAGCCCCGAACTGAATACCGTCAAGATAAGAGAACTGGTCGGAAAGAATCGGGATAAACCTTTGTTACAGGCATCGAAGGACAAGCAAGGCTGGATGGCGAACTATTGGCAGCAGGCGGGACGCGACACAGCGGTAGGGCAATGTGAAAAAGAGAAAAGGCCGGAAAGCCTTCGCTTGCCGGCCTATTGACGTCCTATGTATGGCTTTTGGGCCCTGAAAAGGCAGTTTTAAGGCAATTCTGGGGCCACTTTTTCGGGATTTCGACTGTTCACCCGGGCAAGAACGGTTTCCCGGCCGGAGCGACTTACTTGAACTCGATATCATCCACCCAGACTGCATCCGCGCCGGTCACCGTGCCGTTATCCTTCTTATAGCACCACTTGTAGACCGTGGAGGAAACTCCCGCGAGCGACGGCGTGCTGAACCAGGCCCTGCGCCAGGCGACCGGATCGTACCAATAGTGATAGGCGCTGCCGTTGATGTAGAACTCCAGCGCGTTCATCGAGGCCGCGTCCTGCTTGAGACTGAAGAGAACCTCGGCCGTCCCGGTCCTTGTGTACTCAAAGCAGGTTGACTGCCCGACGGAGATCGATCCGGATTTCATGCTGGAACCCGTCCCCGGCGATGCCCCGCCGTTGTTGGCCGCGTCGATGCCCCACTTGGTGAATTGGTTCCCCGGATAGGTCAGAACGAAAGAGGCCGGAAGGAGCCCGTCCTGGAACGAGAAACATTCGGCAGCGCCGCCGCCGCAACCGGAAGCAGGATCAAGGGGCGCCACCGTGACGGCATAAGAACTGGAGATATTGCCTGACGTATTGCTTTCGACGGCGAGGTAGTAGGCGGTGTTCGCGTTCAGCACGCCGTAGGAGGACTGCGTCGTCGAGCAGATCTTATCTGCCGTGCCGGTTCCCATCAGGCACACGGGGCTGATATCCGTTGTGAAGACCGCGTCGGAATACAGCCGCCACCCGAGACTCGTCTGCATGTTCGTGAGGCTGATCCGGTACGTCATGGCCGAGGATCCGGTGGTGAACTTGTAATAGCTCGTTGCGTATTTGACGACGTAGCCGTTGTGCGCTGCACCCGGGGTCAGGGGATAGGGATAGTTCTTCGATCCCTCGTTCCCTCCGCCGGCAGCCGCCTGGAGCGTAAAGGAACTTGCCGCTGCCTCGGCATTCGAGACCTTGAGGTAATAGGTCGTGTTCGGATCGAGGTTGGCGGTGGCGCAGGTCTCGTCGCCCGCACCTGCGGTCGTCACCGTGTCGCAGGAGCCGAGGCTGGTAGTGAATCCTGCGTCGGAATACACCGTCCAGCTTAGGTTCGTCTGCGTATTCGTGAGGCTTACGGTATAGGAGCCGCCGACCCCGGTGTCCGCCGTGGTGAAGGCATAATAGCTGGAGCTCTTCCCGTCGACAGAGGCGGCCGTGGCCTGGCCAACGGTCAGCGCGACCGGCCCGGCAGGAGATCCCTCGCTGCCGCCCGGGATCACGACGATACTGTAGGTGCTGGACTGGCCGCCGCTGATTGCTGTCGCGTTCATCACCTTCACATAATAGGCGGTCGCCGGTCCCAGGCCGGAGGCAAGGCACTGCGCTGACGAGTAGCAGGTTGCCACCTCGGACCCATAGGAAAAGGCAGGATCGGAATAGACAAGGATGGTCAGCGTTGCCGTGGGCGTCACATTGCTCACCGCAATAGTATAAGACGACGTGGCGTTCGCATTCGTGGTGAACCTGTAGTAGCTCGTTCCTCCGTTTTCGATGCCGCCCACGTGACTCGTTCCGACGGTGAGATGCACGGGGCCGCTCACCGAGCCTTCGCTCGCTCCGGGCGACACGGTTATGGTGAAGAATCCGTCCTTATACCCCTGTTCCTCGACAAGCAGATAGTAGGACTGGCCGTTAACCAGGTTCGGGGTCGCGCAGATCTCGTCCCCTGCGTAGGAGGTGGTGTCGCAGGAGAAAACCACATAGGCAGTATAGCTTGCGTTGGAATAGAGCGACCATCTCAGGTCCTGGTGCGTATCGGTCAGGCCGATGATGAACGAACCGTCCCGGTCGGCAACAAAGGAATAATAGCCTTTGCCGTCGCTCGATATGGTCGCATTGTGGGGCGTGCCGACGGTGAGCAGCACAGGGCTCCCGATGTTTCCCTCGTTCCCGCCTCCCGCAGTGACCGTTACCGTGTAGAAGCTCCCCGAGCCGGTGCTGTAATTGTTCACCATGAGATAGTAGGCGGTCCCGCCGGTCAGGTCCGCGAAAGCAGCCAAGGTTGGGGAAGAATAACTGCTGCAGGATTTAACGGCGTTCTTGAAACCGGCATCTGAAAACAGGACCCAGCTGAGCGAGGTCGTGGCGCCGGTGACGGTGATCGTATAGAATCCGCTGGATGACGGAGTGAAGGAATAGTAGCTCACGCCTCCCACGCCGATGCTCCCTGATGAGGGGGTCCCTACGGTGAGAGCAGCCGGGTTTGAACTAGAGCCGTCGCCGCTTCCCACGGGTATGGTCGAGGTATCGCCGCCTGATGATGCGCCTCCGCCTCCACCGCCGCACGACGTGAGCAGGAACGATAATGCCAAGATCAGTAAAACAGGCCAGAGTACGCGCAAATCCTTCATGAGCTAGCCTCCTGTTTTGTAAATCTAAAGTATTGCCCCGCGAGTCTACTCTCTCTGTTCAAGGAAGTCAACATGGCGGATAGAACATGAAAAAGAAAAGGCCGGAGATTGCCCTCCGGCCGTGATCGTTCGCTGTGCAACGCAACGGATTGCAACAAAGTCCCCTAGGTTGTCCTCTACTGCACGATCCTGCGGGTCCCCGGCCTCATGTCGGCGAGTTCGAACACGAAGGACCCTACTTTGATCTTGGTCTTCATCAGCACCGGGACCTTCCTGTCGTCGTCGGTGAGCCACAGCAAGATCTCCCCTTTTTTCGTATCAGTCCCCTTCTCCCGGGAAGAGGCGCTGATCTTGACCGCATCGAAGTCCCCGGCAGCGGTCTTGATCATCTCCCGGGCCAGGACCAGGAACTGCATGGTCCAGGTCTTGCCGCTGTCCAGCACATCGATCTCCAGCTGCTTGCCGATCAATAGGTCGCCCCTGGTCCGGAGCGCATAGAGCATCGACAGGCCGTCGTAGACCGGATCGGGAATGCCCACAGTCCTGGGCGGATCTTCATTCAGCCGGTAGACCGCCGTCCGTGCCGCGTGGTCGAACTCCGTCACGCGAAGCCGCTTCCTCTTGCCGTAGCTTTCCCGGAGGCTGTAGGAGAGGCTTTGCATGCGCAGGGGGTCGAAGACGCTCTGGACCGTATCGTTCACCGGAAAGACCTTGTCAATCGCGCCCGTGGTCCGGCCCTGCACCACGAACTTGAGGACCTCCCGGCCGCCGGGCAGTTCTTCCCTCTCCACCGTCATGGTCACGGTCCCTGCCGAGACCATCTTCGACCAGCTGGCAACGTAGGTCAGGACCTCTCCGGGATGGAACGCCCGGATGCCTGTTGGCGGCAGGGCAAGCGTTGGCGGGGTCGCAGACGGGGGCGAGGCGATCGTCGGGATCCCGGACGGCTTGGGAGAAATGGTCGTTTCCGACGCGCCGGACAGCGGGAAGGCAAGCAGCAGCCCGAAGGCGAGCATGCAGGACGCCGCGGCCGACAGAAAGAGACGGCGGGATGCTGTTTTCTCAGAGAGCGTCATAGGACCCGCGAGCGGAGCGCGTTCCGGTAGCGCAAAAAGCAAGGACCGGAATTGAAGATCATCATGGTAGGTATATTATAAATTACTCTCCGTTCTTCGCACAATAGAGGATCAGCGGCGGCCTGCACGGTTGCGTTCGCCATGAGACTGGGAAAAGAAAAGGCCGGCGAGATTCTTCTCTCCGGCCTTGTCGTTCGTGCGCAATAGGTGCAACAACGTCCCTTTATATTTCCGTTCTGATGTCAATCAGCTCAGTTGGAATGCAGCATAGAAACGACGTCCCCAGGGTGTTCGCTACGATGTCTTGTGACGGTGCTTCCTTTTTTTCTTACTCTTCTTTAAGCTATTAGGACTGACAATGCTAGACGAGCAATCAAGAATTATAACTTCAATGAGAACCCGATCATCTTCTGGAATAACCGTCAGAAGCGCATTCTGCAATTCAGAAGGTGTAACTGGTTGACTTATGCCCATTGGCGGTTTCCGAATATTCTTTTCTTTCGTTCCGAACCAAAATACAAGATAGATCCCACGGCCCTGAGTACCTGGATCTCGGACATATAATTTCTGAAGTTGTTCAACTGGAGCAGTCCACAGGTCGGGGTGATAGTGCCGTTTGATTTCAATTGGAACATTCATTGAACCAAACAGCGCTTTAATATCGGCCCTTTTATCCTGGGCGTAATGACCTTCTGGCTCGGCATTGACTCCTACGCGAGATAATCTAGGTCGAATTATCTCCAAGAGTCGATCACGACAATCATTTTCCGGCCGGGGTTTTGTTGGTTTATCGTGCGGATCAACGTTCCAAAAAGCCTTATAGCCATCAGTAGGTCCGTGACGCAGTTCTTCACTTATTGCATTCAAATGATCAACTAATAATGCTTGAAGATCTGCTGAGTTAGAAGGTTGACCGCCCTGTAATGTCGAAATAACTTTCGCAACCGTGGGGAACTGAAATTCTGTTTCACGTCGTTGCTGCATTTGAGATGCGCGTGCCCGCGCTATAGACTCTTTCCATGACGATAATGCTGGATTGTTATAAAGTTCGTTCAAGGTATTGACAGCCGCTTGGCTTATATCATTGCCTAACACAGTCAATAGGCCATCTATAGACCGCGATCGCTCTTCCTCAGCATTGATATCACGCACCCATTCACTTTCATTGCCCCGATAATGTGGGAAAACACTACCTGCAATGGATATCGGCAATGTAAGATCCAATGGCCTTTTCTTTAGCCTTTCTAAACCAATTTGCGAAATATAATTGAGAAAATGTGCTGCCTTATCTTTATTTCTATTCACATATTTCGCAAGCTTCTTCTTAAATTTATCAGCGTTTAATAAATAACCTGTGGCAAGCCAGTAAATTCGCTGCACGCCGCTAACGAGGCCAGCCCTTGAAAGGACATCATCAACAAGCTTGAGCAGTAAGCTCTGATCAACGTGGTTGAGCGCCACTCTCATCAGATGTCTAAGATTTTGTTCAGTGCAACATGGATATTCACTCAGCAATAAGGGCGAGAGAAGTCTTCCAACATCTTTCATTTTATCGTCGTGTGCAAGACTGTAGAGCCCAGGGATATCCGCTGCGTCTTTTGCAAAATGCGGTTTCCAGAAAGCCCCCAAAGCTTCTACAGCGAGAGCGGGCCGTTCGACCATAATGCGAGTAACCCATTCTCTTTCTCCGCCAGTTGAGCTTGCATAATGATACGCAATTGCGGACCGCAATATTTCATCTGCCAAAGTCAATAGATCGTCTATCGAATTACTGGCAAATAAATCCATTGCTGCAAGAATTACGATGCCATAGGTGTAATGACGCGATGAATCCGCGTGAAGCTCTCCAATTTGACTCGGTGTATATACGGGCTTCTTCCTGACAATGTAGCCAAAGCCCTCCTTAGCAGCACTAGCAAGCTCATCACCCACAAAAGCTATTAGCCGGGCCTCAGGCGGCAGATCACGGTCAATCTCTACATATCTACCGAAATATATATTGGCCAGAAAAACTAAGGAACTTATATCCTCTCCTGATCGAATATCGTCCATTTTCGTCTTTATGTTTTCAATAAGTGTGGCTCGTTTTTCAAGCCGTTGACGCTCATCCTCTATGTGTTGTATCTGGTGTTCTATATGGTCAGTACTTAATCGTGCGATAAGTAGCGATTCTGATAAATTGCGAAATTGAGGATGTCTGTCCACGAAAGCATGTATCTCTTCAACCGCTTGGGTAACGTCTTGATCACTCCGATAATTTATTCGGATAGCCTTCTTTAACAGGAATTCCGCTTTTAGAGAATTTGATTCAATTGCCGCTTGTTCCAGCATCCGTCGCGTAATATCTTCCGGATACTTCACACCTGTTAAAGCGTACGAGAACCTATATTCCTCATGTTCCACTCTTTCTGGAGGGGAGACCATAATGAGATTAAAAAACAGTTGAGCAACTATCGTCGGCCTCGTCTTTAGCCAATCGATTACTTCTTGTGATTTCTCACGTTCGATCAGTATTTCCCCATATTCACCAGCTATTAACATTATCCAGGTATAGAGACGATTGACCGATACTGCTTCTCCATGATCGGCCAAGCCGGCTACTAGAAGATCGCCAACAAATCTTTTGCACGAATAACATTCCTCAGATGATCGCAGAAAGTTTGCCCCTACTACCGCGTCAAGAAGCACTGGTATCTGTTGTAAATCAGTTTTCTTAACCAAATAGGTATCAAGAAATCTGTTGTAGTCGCTATATATGTTTGAATGCTCAGGAATCAGATAATCAACTATCTGTGGCACGCCAATTACCAAAGGATAAAGGGTGTGCAGTAAGTTCCCCAGCAAACCATTATCATCATCCTTGACGCGACCATTATTAATATCGTTAAGAAGTTGTTCAAGGTCCTTCATGCGGTCTGGGCATGCATGTATAAATGCCCGAAGTCCATTAACTCGAAGATAGTCGCGCCGTGTCTTATCACGAACAACATTAAGCAATAAATCTCCAAGTCGCGGTAGCGGCGTTCCATAGCGGATTGCATCTAAAACACAACTCACAGCAACCGGATGTTGAGATGAATCTTCGATTATTTTTCTAAAGGCAAGTTCCATATCCTCTGAAGCAAGCCCTCCGAGTGGGCGCGAAGCCCAATTTTCTGCCGACCGGAACCAAGGATTTCTCTGTGCAAGATCAACGAGGTTCTTTATGACCAACTTTTTAGCAGATAGTGATAGCTGCGCGGGATCGCCATATAGCACGACACCGAATGGGTCTCGCGGTATTAAGGATTCAACATGCTCCGGACACTGGCATGCAAGCCACGCAAAAAGCCCTCTGAGATCGGATAAAGTACCACCATCATTTCCAGTAACCAGTGCTATTACACGCCCAATTGGCAGCCCTTCGCGAATGCGGGTTACGAGATATCGAGCAGCCACGAACTCTGCTATAGTTCTATGCGTCGGCACAACCCTTTCAAAACCGTCAGCACGAAATATCCTACGACGCGCAGCCAAGCTCAATTCATCTTGTTTGCCTGGTAACTCACCTATAAATGGAAAACTCTGATCAGCACTCTTTTCTGTTAGTGCAAACCCCTCAGATCCACCACATAAGATAACAGCACTTAAATAGCCAGCTGCGCTTAGCATCATATCTATATTTACATCAGCCGGCAGAGCCCTATTATGCTCTTCTCTCTCTTTTACTAATATTCGACATGCGCTCTCGTAAAGCTCCAATCGAGTATGAGGCCAGTCCCCTGTATGAACAACCGTCATAATGAGATCCAGAGTCTGAGGATTCGTTAACAGCTCATAAATACCACGACGTCTTGCCTCCTTGACAAATAATCGCGCATCTGAAACCTTATCATATGCAATTGTGAGTATGTCTTGCTCTGAAAGGGGTTCAAGGGACAAAGCGATTACAGACTTGTCCTGCGAAACCAGTTTTAGCCTTTCTATATCCGATGATCCAGATCGG
>JAKAHZ010000109.1 GCA_021814615.1 Nitrospirota bacterium
AGATCGAGCTGAAGAAGTATTGCCGGTTCTGCGGCCGACACACGCCTCACAAAGAGACAAAATAGGAGAGATGCAACTGCAGGCCAGTAGCTCGAACTGGTAGAGCACCGGTCTCCAAAACCGGGGGTTGGGGGTTCGAATCCCTCCTGGCCTGCCAGCTGCGTCCGAGGGAAAAGATGATCGAGAAGGTCAAGGATTTTTGGCGCGAGGCGCGTGTCGAAATCAAGAAGGTGACGTGGCCGGACCGTAAGGCCACCACTGCATCCACGGTCGTCGTCCTGGCCGTTGTCGCCATCGTGAGCGTCTACCTCGGTGTCGTAGATGCCCTCCTGAGCCAGCTGGGAGATGGTGGCGAGCTTGTCCCGGAAGCCGTCGACGTCCTGCGACTGCTTCGCCAGTTCGGCGAGGATCCGGATGTTCGTGGTGATCCCTCCGACGCCGTCATGGAGGTCCATGATGATGTTTTCCTTCTCCCGGGTATGGCGTTCCTCCTCCCGGATCCGTTCCTCATAGAGCCGAACCTTTTCATCCTCCGCATGCTTGCGGTCGGTGATGTCGAAGAGCGTGGCGATGGCTGCCGGAGCGCCTTCATAGTCGATGATCCCTGCGGTGGCTGAGACCCAGCGTTCGTCGCTCTTGGTCACGACCTTGAATTCGTATTCCTCGAGGATATTCTTTCCCGAGGATATCCTCGCTTCGCCCCGCTCCCGCACCATCTCCCGGTGGTCGGGGTGGACAATCTCCCAAAACGCCATTCGGGACAACTCGTCTGCGCTGTACCCGGTGAGCCGCTGCACCGTGGGGTTGGTGTACAGAAGCCTGGCGCCGCGGTGGATGATGATCGCGGCGGCCGTTGTTTCTGCGAGGGTGCGGAACCGGGACTCACTCTCGCGCCGAGAGCGCACGGCATTGTCCACGGCTTCGTTCAGCCGATCCTTTTCCAGCGCATGTTCCCGCTGTTTGATCTCCCGCATGCGCAAGGCCTGCAGGAATTCCCGGCGGCTGTACAGGTCGCGCTGATAATTCGTGAACATGCCCATCAGGTTTGCGGAGATATAAAAGAGGTTATAGGTCAGGAACACCGTGAGCGCGGGCGGATGCAGCCAGACCGCGGAAATCTCGTACATGCCGATGATGGTCCAGCCGACGATCGTTGCGGTGAGGAATCGCAGTCTGAAGGCGGTATAGGTGGTCATGAAGACGAGCAGGAGGCCGGCAAAATGCAGATAGGGCGCCTGCGCATGGGTGCGATCGATCAGCACGACTATGCCCGCCCCGCCGATCAGAGCGAGGAAGGAGACGGCGGCCTGCTGATAGTGCCGGAAGTGTCGAGTAAAGGAAAAAGCGAGTACGGCAGCGGTGACCGGAAGGACGACGGCATAGCGGATGAACCATGCAAGGTATTTGATTTCGGGAGTGACCACCACGTCGACGATACCGAAGATCGCGTAGATCACGCCCACAACGAGGATGTTGATCCGGAGCTGCTTGAGAGAGTTGTGAAAGGTTTCGTCAGCGTAGATCTGCTCGATCGTATCGGGAAACTTCAGCCGAAATCTGTCGATCGGGATTTCTTTCATGAATCACCCTCGCATCTGGTCCGACGTTGCAGCGAACTCGCGTTCCTTTGGGATATTCCTTGATGCGCATAGACTGCCGCGCCGTGCGCGGTGTCCGGCTGAGCATTGTGCGTTGCGGTCATCTTCACTCCCCGGGCCCGATGGTGGTTTTTCGGTCTAGAGAATAGTACAACAGGCGGGGAAATGCAAGAGGCGTGTCATACCGTGAGCGAGGGTTTTTGTTTCCAGAGAGCACGACAACCGGGCATGTCTCGTTCCGCTTTGCTAATGATACCCGCGTTCTCCGAAGGGTTGAAGCTTCTCCATCCACATGGTTTCGAGCGCCTTGAGATCGTCGCGATAGTCGCGTGTCGGATCGTCGTCCCTTGGCTTCAGCTCGTCGAGCACTTCGATCGTGAAATTCCGCTCCCCCAGCTCGTTCCAATCCTTTGCCAGAGCGGGGCAGGGGAGGAAGGTCCCCATCTTGAGCTGGAACCGGATGCTGTTCATCGTTCCCGGCGTGTTGGCGCTTGCCGTGAGATAGATCCGGCCGTTTTGGAGGTTCTTTACCTGCACGATCCCCATGGGCCGGAGGGCGTTCTTATATTCTTTTACCAGCTCTCTTCGAGACATTTCGCGATCTTTCGTTGGCAATGAAGTGTTTTCCCGGAGCAGCAAGCCGAAATAAAAAAGGCTGCGGAAGTCCACAGCCTTGGGCGATTGTTCACTCCGGACCGGATCAGTGATCGGAGATATTCATGCGCGGATCGACCTTGAAGTCGAGCGACGCTTCGGGTTTGATGACGCCCTGGCGGTTCTTCCGGTCATAGGACTGCACGGTGCCGAGCTTCCACGTATACACCCTGCCGCAGTCCGGGCAGGATGCCTCCGAGAGGGGCTCTTTGCACGAGGGGCAGTACATGGCATAGTGATGGGACAAAAGCTGCTCCTGGTACACGAGCCGGACCCGTTTTCCGCAGCAGGTGAAATCCTTCAGCAGGTCGCCTCCGCAAATGCAGCGCCGGTCGAGCGGCCAGGGAAGCATCTCCTCCATCTTGTACATGGCCTTGTTCAGAAGCTCCGTCATGTCGTCGTCCGTAGCGTCGCCCACCAGCGACTCGGTCAGCCGCTCCCGGATATCGATCATCAGCGAGTCCTCTTTCAGGAACTTGAGGAACTTCCGGAGCCGCTCCTCGCCGGTACCCATCCGCGAAAGCTGCTTCAGATGCTTGTTCGATCCGTAGTGCGACTGGAACCGGAGGAGCGTCCATATCTGGGTCATGTCGTAGAAATACTCAAGCACCGGGTAGTATCCGTATTTCTCTTTGATCGCCGCCTCGACCTGGCCGCGGCTGTCGGGGATCTTCGGGAACACGGCGACCAGGAGGCCTTCGTGGAAATCCTCGTAGAAGAACGGCGTCTCGGCGAACTGGCGGCAGCCGCAGGAGGTGCACTGAATGACATTGAACCGCCAGGTGAGCAGTGATTGCTTCACCTGCGGCGTGCGTGAAACATCGACCCACGTGATGACCTTCGCAGAGAAATCGCGGTTGCAGTTCCCGCACCGGAATGTTTCCTGGCTGTAGGCTTCAGCATGGCGGGCCGTGAGATTGAACATGGGTCAATTATACACCTCTTGCCGCCGATTCCGGCGTAAATAATCGGGGCATTTTCAGGGTATGTGTGGTACAATGGGTCCCCGTTACGGGGAACATTCCGCATGCATCCGCAACCCCCGCATTTTTTCTCTTGTTGAGGTACTCATGGCAACCAAGGAAAATTCCATCCTGACAACGGCGCTCCACCAGGAGGTGGAGAACCGGTTTCTCACTTACGCGCTTTCCACCATCGTGGCCCGGTCCCTGCCCGATGTGCGCGACGGCCTGAAGCCCGTGCATCGCCGCATCCTCTACGCCATGTGGGAGATGGGCCTGGGCCCCACCGCCAAGTTCCGGAAAAGCGCGGCGGTGGTCGGCGAAGTGCTCGGCAAGTTCCATCCCCACGGCGACCAGGCTGCCTACGACGCAATGGTCCGCATGGCCCAGGATTTCTCGCTCCGCTATCCTCTCGTGGAAGGGTCGGGCAACTTCGGCAGCCTCGACGGCGATCCCGCGGCAGCCATGCGGTACACCGAGGCGCGTCTTTCGCAGCTCGCCGAGGAGCTTTTGGTCGAGATCGAGAAGGAGACCGTGGGGTTCCGGCCGAACTACGATAATTCGCTGAAAGAACCGATGGTCCTGCCCGCCCGGTTCCCGCAGCTGTTGGTGAACGGCACATCGGGCATCGCGGTCGGCATGAGCTGCTCCTTTCCGCCGCACAATCTGGGCGAGGTGATCGACGGCCTCGCCGCGATGATCGACAACTCGAACATCGACCTCAAAGATCTTCTGAAGCTGATCAAAGGACCGGACTTCCCCACCGCCGGACAGATCCTGAACTCCAAAAAAGAGCTGAAGGAGATCTACCAGACCGGCTCCGGCGCCATCCGCGTCCGCGGCGAATACGCGATCGAGGACCTGCCGCGCGGCAAGCAGGCCATCGTCTTCACTTCCATCCCCTACCAGGTGAACAAGGCGAAGCTCCTGGAAAAACTGATCGGCCTGATGGATGAGAAGAAACTGCCCCAGGTGACCGCGGTGCGCGACGAATCGACAGACGTGGTCCGCGTCGTGATCGAGCTCAAGCAGGAGACGAATCCCGAGCTCGTGACGGCCTACCTCTTCAAGCACACGGACCTGGAATCCAACTTCCCCGTGAACTTCACGGCGCTCAAGCCTTCCATGGAGCCCGAGCGCCTGTCGCTCAAGGAAGTGATGCAGTACTTCCTGGACTTCCGCTTCGAGATCGTGACCAAGCGGTTGAATTACGACCTCCGGATCCTGAAAGCGCGGCTTCACATCCTGCTGGCCTTCGAGAAGCTCTACGACGACCTGGACACGGCGATCAAGCTGATCCGCAAGTCCAAGTCCCGCGAAGAGGCGGGAGAAAAGATCAAGAAGCATTTCAAGTTCGACGACGAGCAGACCAAGGCCATCCTGGAGATGCAGCTCTACAAGCTGGCGGGGCTCGAGATCGAGCGGATCCTGAAGGAGAAGGCCGAGAAGACGAAGCTGAAGAAGGACATCGAGGCGATCCTCGGGAGCCAGAAAAAGGTCTGGGGCCTTATCAAGACGGAACTTCTGGAGATCAAGGAAAAGTACGGCGACAAGCGCCGGTCGGTCATGAAGGCCGCCGAGGATGTGGAGTTCTCGCAGGAGGACTTCATCGTCCATGAGGACGTGACGGTCATCATGACCAAGATGGGGTGGATCCGGCGCGTCAAGACCGTGGGGGAGAACCTCCGGTTCAAGGAAGGCGACGACCTCTTGGCGCTTCTCCCGGCGAACACCAAGGACAATATCGCCGTGTTCTCGTCGGCGGGCAAGGTCTACGTGATCAAGGCCTTCGACCTTCCGTCCGGCTCGGGCTTCGGCGAGCCGGTGCAGCACCTGTTCAAGTTCGGCGACGGCGAGCGGCCGATCACGGCCATGAACTTCGCCGCCGTGCTGGGCAGCGCTGCGTCCGCAGGCGAGACTGAGGGGGAGAAGCAGCCTGAGCTCGCACTTGCCGGCGGAACGCGGATCGCCCTCACGGTCTCGTCCAAGGGCATGGGCTTCAAGTTCGATCTTTCCCAGTACAACAGCGTGACCACCAGGGCAGGCAAGAAGTTCGCCGGCGTAAAGGAAGGCGACAGCATTCTTGGCGTGGACATGCTGGACCAGCCGCTGGTGCTCTTCCTCACCACGGAAGGCAAGGCGGTGGTGGTGGCGGAGAAGGACATTCCGCTTCTGACCGGCGCAGGCAAGGGCGTCAAGCTCGTGAACGTGAAGAACGGCGACGTGGCTCTCTTCCGTTCGGTCAAGAAGGGCGACCAGGTGCGGGTGATCGACGACAAGGGCAAGGAGAAGACCCTTGAGCTCAAGAACTTCGGCGTCATGACCCGTGGATCCGTGGGACTGAAAGCGGTGAAAGCGGTACGATTCGTGTAGCTTCAGTAACGGCAGCTGGAAATGCGCGGAAGAAAAACACAATGAGCCTGCAGGTTCAAGCCTGCGGGCTCGTTGTATTTGCAGGAGCATTCACGCCGGAACTCTGATGCTGAACAGCTGTTCGCGAAGCCGAGGTCATAACATCCGTAACCGATGTATT
Source organism: Nitrospirota bacterium (assembly GCA_021814615.1). Lineage (GTDB taxonomy): Bacteria > Nitrospirota > UBA9217 > UBA9217 > UBA9217 > JAKAHZ01. The sequence goes on from JAKAHZ010000109.1 coordinate 5,748, forward strand.
CACCCACCTGCCGAGCCAACTGCAAATCGGCACCTTTATGATGTATGGTGAATTCACGGTTCAGCCCAGCGATTTGGCTGTATTGGCCGTGACGGACCTTCCCCTGAAAATACCCCTTCAAGCAAATCGGACAGGAAGCCGGAAAGAAATAGCCATTTGGTTTTTCGTAACTCCTGAACTATTCAGCAAATGAACATTCATACCTTTGAAACTCGATCGCCCCACTGAAAGTGGTGTCATTCTTGCTTTTCAGTATCGTAATGTCGAGGGTCTCGTTTTTTCTGCATCATTCTTAAGTAGCACGTTTATTTAGGCGATTTTTATTGTGATCTACAACAGGTATGATATTATTTGGCAATTCCCTTTGTATCTTGTGACAAAGGCAAGGTAAGATTCGAAGCAGTTGATCCCGCTGTTCAGCACGGCCTATACCAGCGTTGCTCGCGATTCGAGGAACACCGTGATAAACGCAGCATCGGGAGAACGGCTCAGCGAGATTTTCCTTTCCGACCGGTGGCAGCAGCACCTGGTGGTGCTGTCGAATGCCGTCGGTTTTTCCCTCTCTGTCTATTCTTCATCGGGCGCGCTGCTCGCCGCGACCGACAGCCAGCACACCTGCGCAGCGCTCCTTTCATCGTCCCTGCATGGTCAATGCGTCGCCTGCAGCAGCCGCCTTGCTGAAAAGACGCTGACGCGCAGGCGGCCGGTCCTGTCCAAATGTCATGCGCGGATCATCTGTTTCGCCATCCCCCTTTCCGGACCGGCTGATCAGGCGGTCGTCATGGGCAGGGGCGCCTTCGCATCCTATCGCGATTTCCGCGCCTTTCTTTCCCTTGCCGAGGCGGCAAGCGTGGACCGGCCGTTCCGCCTGGAGGGGACGCTCCGCTTCATCACCGTGCGCGAGGCGCGCAGGGCCTGCTCCATCGTGAGCAGCTCGGTGGAGCAGCTCCTGAAGAACGAGCAGGAGAACAGCTCGCTCCGGCAGCGCATGCAGGTTTTGCAGGAGGTGATGGGCAGATGGGATGCAGCGTCGTCGCGTGACGCCGTGACGGTCTACGATCAGTTGATGACGAGCCTCTTGAACCTCCTCGAGGCAAAGCAGGTGCTGCTCTTTTTCCACGACCGGCTGCAGGCTGCCTATACGCCGCTCTACGGCAGGGCCCGCGGGAACGGCATGCCCGTCTATTTTCCGCTCGCCGAAGACGACGCGGTCGTCAGGCTGCTCCAGGAGCAGAAGCCGTACGTGGTGTCCTCCGAGCCGGTGATCGGCGTCCGGCGCGACCTGCTGCGGAGCGGCGAGGCATGCTGGTTCTTCCCGCTCAGAATCCGCGGCGAGCTGGAGGGGATCGTCGGCCTGACGAACGGAACGCTTACCGAAAGCGATGTCCGCATCGTGACGGCGCTCTGCTCAAAGGCGGCGATGACCGTGGAGAACCTCCGGCTCCACGAGGACCTGCACCGCAAATTCGAGCGGTTTTCCGCCACCGTTGAAACGGCCAAAGCCCTGGCGCCCATCCGCGGCTACGATGCGCTGCTCCAATCCATCCTGAGCAAGTCCGCGGACCTGCTCAGGGCGGAGCGGGGATCGCTCATGCTTCTGGAGCGGGAGACCGATACCCTGCTTCTGGAGGCGCAGAAAGGCGTGATCGAGGGGATTTCGGAACGGATGCGGATCCCGAAGGGAGAGGGGATCGCCGGCAAGGTCGCGCAAATGGGAGAGCCGCTCCTGGTCCAGAACCTGGAGAATGATCCCCGGGTGCGCCAGAAAAACCGCGGGCACTACAAGACGCGATCCTTCCTGAGCGTGCCGCTCAAGATCGGCGACCGCACCATCGGGGTGTTGAACCTGTCGGACAAGGTTTCCGGCGAGGTATTCACGGAAGACGACCTGCAGCTCATCCAGTCCTTCGCCCATCACGCCGTCGTGGTGCTTGAGCGGAACGTGCTGTACACGCAGACGGAGCGGTTGAAGAAATTGTCCATCACCGATCCGCTGACGGGCCTGCTGAACCGGCGCTATTTCGAGGAGCGGCTGGAAGAGGAGATCACCCGTTCCCTGCGCCACGGCAGGCAGATGAGCCTGCTCATGCTGGACCTGGACGGATTCAAGAATTTCAACGATACCTTCGGCCATCCCGCCGGCGACAAGCTGCTGAAGCTCGTTTCCGAGACGATCATGCTCTCGGTCCGCACGATCGACATCGTGGCCCGCTGCGGCGGCGACGAATTCATCGTTCTCCTGCCGGAGACCGAAGCAGCCACGGCACGGTCGATCGCCGAGCGCATCCGGTCAGAAGTGCAGAAGATCACCGCAACGCCCGCCGTGAGCACGACGGGCGCGGCAGCGGTCACGGTCAGTATCGGCATCGCGAGCTATCCGCAGAACGGGCATACGCCCGACAAGGTCATGGAACAGGTCGATCGCGCGTTGTATCAGGCCAAGCGGTTCGGCAAGAACCGGATCGAGGCGCCGTCATAGGGAATATGCAGGAATCACGACCGCATACTGAAACGCTCCCCGGGAGGGAAGAGGAGCTGCAGCGTCTCTATCGCAGGTGCCTTGCCGCGGGCTCCCCGGCTGCGGAAAGCCTCCTGCTCGCGGGAGATCTGGGCATGGGAAAGACCGCGCTCCTGCGCCAGCTCGGCCTGCAGCTTTTCTGGAAGCAGGAACGCGTCGTGCCGTTCCGCTATTCCGTGAACAGCGCGCTCCTGGAGATGCTCGATTTCAGCCGAGATTACCTCCGGGCGTTCCTGCGCCAGCGGCTTGCGTTCGACGAGCGGGATCAGGCGCTCCTGCGGCGCGAAGACGTCTCGCTGACCGAGCTCGCCGGGCGCGCGGAGAGCATGGGCCATGCCTGGGCGGGCGAGATCGCGCGGCGCGTCCTTCGGCCCGCGGAAGATCCGCTCGAACTGTTCACGGCGGTCCTGCAGGCCCCGGCGTCCTCGGCATCGGCAACGGGCAAACCCGTTGCGGTGCTGGTCGACGATGCGGCGGCGCTCGCAGGGCTGAACCGGGCGGGCCGCGTGCATGCCGACGCGCTTGCGCTCTTTTCCGGGCCTGCCGGCGATCTGAATACGGTCCATATCCTGGCGGACCGGGCCGCTCTGGTACGGGAGAGCGCGCTGCCGGTCCTTGCCGAGACCGAGCTGCAGCCGCTGTTGCCTGCCGACGCCGGACGGGTCTTTGCAGCGATGCTGCCCCCGGGCGCCGCGTCCGATTCGATCCCCGCGTCGCTTCTGGGACATCTGGCGGGCAATCCGCTCTATCTGCGGCAGGTTGCGTCTGCCGTAAAGCGCGGGGCAGGGGAGGAGGATTTCTGGAGCGCCTATTACGAGGAAATCGTCAACGGCAGGCTGCACCGGATCCTTGCCGCGGAGTTCAAACGGTTCTTTCCCGCGGAGACGGAACGCAGGCATGCCCTTGAAGTCATCCGGCGCGTATACGCTTCCGGCGCATCGTCGCCGCTGCCCTGGCCGGTCCAGGTGTTCGTCGAAGAGAAGCTGTCGCCTGCGGCGGTGCACGGCCTCGTGATTTCGGGTTTCGTTTGCGGCGGGTTCGGCGGCTACCGGCCTCCCGAGGACCGGGTGCTCCGCGATTTCATCAACCTGCTGTTCGAGCGCGAAATCACCCGGAGGGCTCCGGGAGAGATCCTTCAGCGCGCACTTGCCGGCCGGACCGGCGCGGATCCCCTGTGCCGCGCCTGGGAATGGACCCTGCCGCTTGAGCCGCGGGCCGAGCTCGTCGCCGCCGAGAGTCTGCAGCAGATCGGCAGGAACCTGCAGGTGCCGGAAGAGACGATCGGCCAGCTGCAGATGGCGATGATCGAGGCATGCATCAATGCTATCGAACACACGAAGGGAGGCGACGGGCGGATGCATGTTTCGCTCAAAACCTTCCCGGACCGCTGGGAAGTGGCCGTCGAGAGCGCCGGCCTGGCATTCGTCCAGGCCGAGACCGGCGAACCCATGACGGGGATCGAGACCCGGGAAGGGGCTCCGCGCGGGCAGGGGATCAGGCTGATGAAGCGATTCGCCGATGCCGTCCGGTTCGAGCCCGGCAGCAGAGGAACGCGGGTGGTTCTGGTAAAGAACCTCTCCGTCTCCGCACATCCCGCAAAGGAGGACATGGCGCATCGTGAATGACTTTTCCTTGTCGCTTCAGGTGGCAGGTGACGTGGTGATCATGCGTCCAAAAGGGTATGTGGACAATCTGGGGGCCGAGCAGCTCGAGGTGGCGAGCAGCGAGGCCCTAGGCAAGGGCATGCGAAAGCTCGTGGTGAATTTTTCGGAAACGCGGTTCATCAACAGCGTCGGCGTGTCGATCCTGATCAGCGTGATCCAGCGGTCGCGGGAGTCGGCGGGAAAACTCTGCTTCACCAACGTAAAGAAAGTGCATGAAGAGGTGTTCGATTTGCTCGGCCTGACCGAGCATGTGAAGGTCTTCAGCGAAGAGGGCGAAGCGATCCATTATCTGCGGAGGGGCCGGACATGAGCGACAACCTGGACCTGCAGCGGATGCTGTACAATGTGTCGGCGCTGGTCGACCTGGGCCAGGAGGTAACCTCGGCCCGGGGCTATGCCGAGCGCATGAAAATGGCCCTGCATGTCATCTCGGGCATGTTCTCGATTCCCAATGCGGCGCTCTTCGTGCATGATCCGAAGCGCCAGGAGCTTGCCCTGCTCACGGCGAAGGGATTCACCCATCTGGGAGATGCGCGCCTCGTTCTGCCGGATACGGAGACTGCGCAGCTGCCCCGGAACGAGCCGCTGACCGACGGCCTCCTGCAGCGTACGGGCCTCTTTGCGAAGAACGCAAATCTCTTCACACGTCTCAATGTGGCAACCGCCGTGCCCCTCTTCACGAAGCAGGAGTTCATCGGCGTTATCCTGCTCGGCCCGCGCCTCTCCGGGAACCGCCTGCAGAAGACGGAACGGGACGTGCTCATCGTTGCGGCCCATCAGATCGCGACGGCGATTCACAATGCGCGGATTTTCGAGCAGTACGCGGCACAGGTGGCGGAGAACCGGTCGCTCTACGAGAACATGCGCCAGATCTACCATGACACCATCCAGGCATTCGCAACAGCCATCGACGCAAAAGACCAGTACACCAAACACCACTCCTTCCGCGTTGCCTATTACGCCGCGGCGATCGCCCGGGAGCTGCAGTGGAAGGAGAGCGACGTGGAGGCGATTTACGTGGCGGGACTCCTGCACGACATCGGCAAACTCTCGCTCGACGTGGACCTGATCAACAAAGGGGACGGCCTGACGCCGATGGAACAGGAGAAAATCAGGCGTCATGCGTCGGTGTCATCGGATATCGTCGCTCGGATACGGCTGCCCTGGCAGGAGGTGCCGAGGTATATCCGGCATCACCACGAGCGGCCGGACGGCAAGGGATATCCCGATTCGCTGCATGCGCGGGATCTGAGCGAGGGAGGCAAGATCCTTTCGATTGCCGACTCCTATGACGCCATGACCTCGGACCGGCCCTACCGGCCCCGGCTGACGGTCAAGGAGGCTTTGTCGGAGATTCGGCGCTGCACGGGCACGCAGTTCGACGGGAAAATATCGTCGGTATTTTCGCGGATGATCGAACAGGGCCAGCCGTTGAAGCCGCTCCATCCCTGGGGGGGCGGCAAGAAGAGCGGCGAGAGTACGCTACCCCATGTGATCGATATCCCCTGGAGGACGAATGCATAAAAAACCGGCGGAGAGGATCGTCTCTCCGCCGGTTCGCTTGTGTTGTTGCTGTTCTTTTGCTGTCTTCTCTACTTCTTTCTCCTGGATTCCGACTCCTGACTTCTGACTCCTGGTTTTTTGCCTTTG
>JAKAHZ010000011.1 GCA_021814615.1 Nitrospirota bacterium
TCGGCCAGCGCATAGTCCTTGCGCTGCATGTAGCCGTAGCCGAGATCGTAATAGTCCTTCGGGTCTTCCGCCGGCGGCGCGACCGCGGCCACCGCGCCGGTGGCGCTGAGATTGCGGGACGGCGGCGGCGGCAGTTGACCGGCAGACGGCGGCTGGACCGGCTGAGCGTCCGACTGCGTGGCCGTGGGGCCGGTCGATATCGATCGGCTGATGCATTACAGCTTCTTCACGGACAAGGGACTGACCTTGCACAAGTCGGGCCTGTCTGCGCTCAATATGTTCCTGAATGCCCGGCTCTACATGTACACCAATGTCTATTACCACCGCACGACCCGGGCCATCGACCAGCACCTGAAAGAGCTCTTCAAGGACACCATGGCCGCGCTCTTTCCTTACAATCCCGGGGAGAACCTGACCGCCTATCTCGATCTGACGGATTGGTCCCTGCTCGAGGCGGTGCGCCGGTGGGGCAGGGAGGAGAATACCTCCACCATGGGGCTCGGCCGAGAATGGTCAACAATCCTTGCCCGCGAAGTGAAATGGAAGATGGCCTACGACGTGACGCTCTCCATGCGGTACTTCGAAAAAGGGAAGACGCTCATCGACGCGCCCGAACTGGTGAAGCGGATCCGGAAGCGGCTTCCGGAGAAGATCAAGGACCTGCCGTTCTGCGTCGATATGGCGAGCCAGGACCCGCGGCCAATCAACCCGCTCATGATGGGCGAGCGTCAGATCTATGTATTCAACCCGTCGACGCGCAAGATCGAGAAGGAGCCGCTCAAGGACTTCTTCGACTATATCCCGGCCAGGGTCGTCCAGTGCCGGGTGTTCACGCTGAATCATGATCACGATCTGCTCCTCGCCGATATTGTGGAGCAGGTGCTGGGCATCCAGGAAGACAGCATCAAGACGAACGTCTAATGGGCGCAGAACGGCGGTTTTGACGCCGTATCGGAACCGGTATCGACAGTGAGCAGGCAAAACGAAACTTCATTCCTTTCTCCCGACATCCTGCGGGACCACGCAGCGGCGATCATCTCCGACATGGCCGACGCCGTGAGCATACAGGACCGCTCCTTCCGGGTGCTCTATCAGAACCGGGCGCACAAGGAGCTGAGCGGCGATCATTTCGGCGAGCTGTGCTACCAGGCGTACGCAAGCATCGATCACGTTTGCGACGATTGCCCCGTTGCCCGTTCCTTTGCCGACGGGGGGCATTACTCGCGGGAACGCCACGTGGTCCGGGACCAGCGGGACATCCATGTGGAGATCATGTCCTCCGTTCTCCGGGACGGCCAGGGCGGCATCGTGGCCGGCGTCGAGGTGGTGCGGAACATCGGCGCCCGGCTGCGCGCCGAGCAGGCGCTCCGGGAGGAACGGAACTTCGTGAGCACCGTTCTGGACACGGTGGACGCGCTTGTCGTGGTGCTGGATCGCGAGGGGCGGATCGTCCGGTTCAACGGCGCCTGCGAGCGGCTGACGGGGTATTCCTTCGACGAAGTCAGGAACCGCTTCGTCTGGGAACTCTTCATCCTGCACGAAGAGATCAACGGCGTGCGGAATGTGTTCCGGAACCTTAAGGCAGGCATGTTTCCGAACCGGCACACCAACTTCTGGAAGATCCGCGACGGCAGCAAACGGCTCATCTCCTGGTCAAACACAGCACTCCTGAACAACGACGGGTCGGTGCAGTATGTCGTCCCCACGGGCATCGACGTCACTGAGCAGCGCCGCAGCGAGGAATTGCTGGCTGCCGAGAAGGAGCGGCTGGCGGTGACTCTCCGGAGCATCGGCGACGGCGTCATCACGACGGATACGAACGGCAGGATCGTGCTTCTGAACAAGGTTTCCGAAGAGGTGACGGGGTGGCGGCAGGAAGAGGCAGGCGGCAGGTTGATCGAAGAGGTTTTTCACATCATCCACGAGAATACCCGGAATCCCGTCCAGGCGCCGGTTGCCGAAGTGATCCGCTCCGGCAAGACCGTTGAACTGGCCAACCATACGGTCCTCATCAGCCGGAAGGGGCGGGAATACATCATCGCCGACAGTGCGGCGCCCATCCAGGACGGCACGGGCACGATCTTCGGCGTTGTGCTGGTGTTCCGCGACATGACGGAGAAGCGCTTTCTGGAGCAGGAGGCGCTCAAGACCCAGAAGATGGAATCCCTGGGCCTCCTTGCGGGAGGCATTGCCCACGATTACAACAATCTGCTCATGGCGATCCTGGGGAATGTCAATCTGGCGGGAACGCTGCTTTCGCGGGGAGAGAGCGGGCGCGCCGGGGAGCGGCTGGCCGATGCGGAGAGTGCGGCGAAGCGAGCGAAGGAACTGACCCGGCAGCTGCTCACCTTTTCCAAGGGAGGCGCTCCGATGAAGAAGGCGGCGGACGTCGGCGACCTGGTCCGCGAAGCGGTCAGTCTGTCCATGCGCGGCGTTTCCGTCACGAGCAACCTGTCCATTCCCGCCGGTCTGTGGCAGATCGAAGCAGACGAAGGCCAGATCAGCCAGGTACTGAACAACCTTCTCATCAATGCCGTCCAGTCTTACGAAGGACGGGAGGGCACAGTCGTCATCCGGTGCGAAAACGTCGCGGTGCAGGCCGATGGCGGCCTGCCCCTGCGCGCCGGAAACTATGTCCGGGTCTCGGTGCGCGACAGCGGTTGCGGCATTTCGGCGTCCAATCTCTCTCGGGTGTTCGATCCCTATTTCACGACGAAGGAACGGGGGGTCGGCCTCGGTCTGGCAACGTCCTATTCCATCGTGAAGCAGCACGACGGACTTATCACTGTGGAGTCGGAGATCGGGCGGGGCTCGGAGTTTCACGTGTACCTTCCCGCCCTGCTGAAGGCGGCTCCCTTGCATCCGATTGCCGGCAACGAACATCTGCAGGGAGAGGGGCGGGTGCTGATCATGGACGATGAGGAAAGCGTTCGGACGGTCAGCGAGGCCATGCTGCAGGCCCTGGGCTATACCGTGGAGACGTCGCCGGACGGATCGGATGCGGTCCGGCGTTATGCGGCTGCACGAGAGCGGGGAGCTTCCTTTGATGTTGTCGTCATGGACGCGACGATCCCGGGGGGGATGGGCGGGAAAGATGCCGTCAAGGAACTGCTCCTGATCGATCCTGCGGCGCGCGTGGTCCTGACGAGCGGCTATGCGAACGACGCCCTGCTCGTGCAGCACCGCGAGCACGGGTTTCGGGACGTGATCCAGAAACCCTATACCATGGCCGATCTCGGCAGGGTGATACGGCGGGTTCTTAACGGCTGATCCGGATGTTCCACGATTGACAGGCACGACAGAAAGACTACCTCAAATTCCATGATCCGAATTGAACGAAAATATATTTTGGTCGTTCTCATCGTCGCCGTGCTGGCACTGGTCTCCGATGCGGCAATGGACGCCTTCCTTTTCGGCAATGGGGCGTTCTGGGACCATTTGCTCTTTCGTGAGTCCCGGCAGGAGGTCGCGTCGGAGCTCTTTGTGATTTCTCTCTATTCTGCCATTGCCCTTCTTTTACTCTGGAGCAGGGATAAGCAGCGGGCTGCGAGCCGGGAACTTCAGCAGCATCTCACCGCCATCGAGACATCCATGGACGGCATTGCTCTGTTTAACAGGGAGCACGAGTATCAGTATGTGAACCGGGCTTATGCATCCATCATCGGTTTCGACGATACGTGGGACATGGTGGGAAGAAATTTCCGGACGATCTATGACGCCGGACAGATCGCGTGGATGGAAAAGAACATCTTCCCCGTTCTGGAAACGAAGGGGTCCTGGCACGGGGAACTGACCGCCCATCGCAGGAACGGCTCGCCTTTCACCCAGGAAGTGTCCATCACCCGGCTTTCTGACGGCCAGTGCGTCTGCGTCATGCGCGACATCTCGGAGCGGAAACGCCGCGACGATTCGCTGCGCCGGTCGGAGCAGTTCCTGAACACGATTTTCGACAGCATTCACGATCCCTTTTGCATCTTCGACACCGCGTTCCGCATCGTCCGCGCCAACGAAGCCTATGCCGATCTCAAGGAGAAGGCCATCGGCGATCTTATCGACCGGACCTGTTACGAGGTTCTTGAGGGTCGGGACGATGTCTGCGAGGGCTGTGTGATACGGAAAACCCTCAGCTCCGGCGACCCCTGCGCCAAGGAGAAGATGGTGGCGCTGAAGAGCGGCGAGCACCTCTGGCTGGAGATCTTCACCTATCCCATCCGCGATGAAATCGGGAAGGTGACGCATGTGATCGAGTACAGCCGTGACATCACGGACCGGAAAAAGTCGGAAGGGGACCGCAAACGGCTGATCGAACGGCTGGAGCACCTGTCGAGCACCGACGGCCTCACCGGCCTTCTGAACCGTCGAGCGCTCATCGAACAGCTGGGCTACGAGATCGAGCGCGCGCGGCGGTACGGCTCGCCGCTCTCGATCATCCTGTGCGACATGGACAACCTGAAAGAGATCAACGATACCCACGGACACCTTGCCGGCGACCTGGCGATCCAGCTCGTTTCCGCCACGCTGCGGAACACGCTCCGGAACGTGGATATCGCCGGAAGGTACGGGGGAGACGAGTTCCTGATCGTGATTCCCGAGACCAACCTCGAAGGAACGCACAATATCGCCGAGAAGATCCGCACAGCCACGAATGCCACGGAAACGAACTTCGAGGGGAAACAGCTCCGCGTATCGGTGAGCATGGGGATCGCGAGCCTCGCTCCGGGCGACGATATCGACACCTTCGTTACGCGCGTCGATGTGGCGCTCTACAGCTCGAAACACGACGGCAGGAACCGCATCACCGTCGTCCATGCGGACATGCTTACCTGAGGCCCGCGGCAACAGTCGCGGAGGAAAACAACGAACGGCCGGATCCTGAGATGATCCGGCCGTTTTTCTTTTCTCTGTGTGGAGGAGCAGGAAGGCATCGATACACAATCGGTCCGACGGCCGGGATGCCGGTTCTAGGACAGGATCCCTTTGACGGTGCGGACGATCGCCTCGGCCGAGACATCCTCATAGCCGATGAGCTCGCCGGGTTTTCCGCTCCGCGGCAGTTTGTTCACGGCGAGGGAATAGACCGGCACGGGCCGGTTCGCGAGCGCGGTCCTGACGGCATTGCCGAGGCCGCCTTCGGGGAAATGGTCTTCCACGGTGATGAGGACGCCGATATCTTCGGCCGCTTCCATCAGCGTTTTGACGTCCACGGGTTTAATGCTGTACAGGTCGATGACCCGGATGTACATGTCCTCCTGTTTCAGGACCTCATAGGCCTTCAAGGCTTCATGGACCGTGATCCCCGCCGTGACGACGGCTGCGATGTCCGCCGACTTCGACCGGAGCACCTTGCTGCCGCCGATCCAGAATTTCTCGTCGTTCCGGTAGAGGATGGGCGTGTCCATGCGCGTGGTGCGGAGATAGTGAACGCCGCGGTGTTCTGCCATGAGCTCCACCATGCGTTCCGCGGAGACCGCGTCGGATGGGTAGAGCACGACGCTGTCGATCATGGCGCGGAACATCGCCAGGTCTTCGAGTCCCATCTGGGAGGATCCGTCCTCACCGATCGAAACGCCGGCATGGGAACCGCAAAACTTGACGTTGCCGTTCGAATACTGGGCCATCCTGATCTGGTCATGGGCGCGGGTCAGGAAAGCGGCGAAGCTCGAAACGAAGGGGATCTTGCCGCGCAGCGCGAGTCCCAGGGCCGCGCCGGCCATGTTCTGCTCGGCGATGAACATCTCGAAGAAGCGGTCGGGCTGCTCCTTCTTGAAGACCTCGGCAAAGGTGGAATTGCTTACCTCTCCGTCGAGCGCCACCATCTCGGGATAGAAGGGCGCGATGCGGGCAAGCGCATTGCCGTAGGCGCGCCGCGTCGAAACCGGCTTGGCCGGATCGTAGGACAACGGCGCGGGCTTGCGCCGCCGGTCCCGGTTCGGGACCCGGTTCTCCGGAAGCTCGATCTCTCCGCGCAGCGCCGTATTCACCGGGCCGAGTTCCGGGAGCGCCCGCGCGAGTTCCTCGCGGCTCAATGCCTTGCCGTGCCAGCCGTTCCTGTCCTCGATGAAGGATATCCCTTTGCCCTTCAGCGTCTTCGCGACGATCATGACCGGACGATCCTTCGCCTCCGCAGCCTTGCGGAAGGCTTCGACGATGGCTGCAAGATCGTGGCCGTCGATGACGAGGGGTTCCCACCCGAATGCCTCGGCGCGTCTGCGGTAGACCTCGAGGTCGTGGCCGTACATGGTCTCGCCGCGCTGGCCGAGCCGGTTCACGTCCAGGATCGCGGTCAGGCTGCCGAGCTTGTAGTACGCCGCGATCTCCATGGCTTCCCATACCGATCCTTCCGCCATTTCACTGTCGCCCAGAAGCACATAGGTGCGGTACGGGAGACGGTCCAGGTGCTGGGCGTTCAGGGCCATGCCGACGCCGATCGAGAGACCCTGACCGAGCGAACCCGTGGCCGCCTCCGTGTACCGGAAGGCCGGCGTGGGATGGCCCTCGAAAGGGCTGCCGAACTTCCGGAGGGTCATGAGCTCCCCTTCGGTCACGGCGCCGGCTGCCAGCCAGAGGGAATAGAATAGCGGCGACGCGTGGCCCTTCGAGAAGATCAAGCGGTCGTTGTTCGGGTGCAGGGGATCATTGATATTGAAACGGAACGTGCCGCCGAAGAGCAGGCCGGTCATCAGGTCTGCAGCCGAGAGGGATGACGTGGGATGGCCCGAGCCCGCTTCGGTGGTGGAAACCAGGCTGTAATACCGGATAAGCCTGGCGAGCTGATCAAGGTCGTTGGCAGGGGCCATGGAATACCCTCCGAATGCGAAATAATATGAAGTCTTAGAACCATTATACTGCATTGCGCGGAAAAAGCGGCTCTCGATCCATATCCACAGGATCAAAAGGGCAGGCTTGCCTGGACGAGCCTCAGCAGCGGACCGGGCAACAGGCCCAGCCAGAGGAGGACGAAAAGAAGCAGGGCGAGGACGCCGTTGCCCAGGAGAGAGAGCTGCACGGGCAGGCGAATGACTGCGCCGGGCGGGGAGAAGATCGCCGTGATCATGCGGAGATAGTAGAACAGGCCGATCACGCTGCCGGCGACGAGGGCTGCGAGCAGAAGCCAGAGCGACGCATGCACCCCCGCGGAGACGAGGGCGACCTTTGCCATGAACCCGCCGGTGACGGGCATGCCCGCAAGGGAAAGGAACATGACGGAGAGAACGGCGGCGGTTCCGGGCTGGCGCCAGGCAAGACCGCGGTAGTCTTCGAGGCTGTCCCGGTCTTGGCCCTTCCCCGAGAGTACGGCAACGGTTCCGAAGGCGCCCAGGCTCGTTACCGTGTAGGCGATGAGGTAGAACACCGCGGCCGAGGCGCCTGCGGAGCCGCCGGCCAGGAAGGGGACGAGGACATACCCCAGATGGGCGATGGACGAGTAGGCGAGCATGCGCTTCACGTTCTCCTGGCGCAGCGCCAGCAGGTTGCCCGCGAGCATTGACAGAACGGCGATGAGCGAAAGCCCGGCAAAGAGCGGCGAGCCGGGCTGCAGGGACAGCGACGGGGCGAGGCGCAGCAGCACGGCGAAAACGGCGGTCTTCGACGCCGTGGCGATGAACGCCGTTACGGGAGCGGGCGCTCCCTCGTAAACGTCGGGCGTCCAGAGATGGAAGGGCACCAGCGCCAGTTTGAAGCCGACGCCGGCGATCATGAGGCCGAATCCCGCAAGAAGCAGCGGGGAGTGCACCTCCGCAGGAAGGTGGTGCATGTTCGGCGGGAACGCCAGGCTGCCGGTCTCCGCGTAGACCAGCGCCATGCCGAAGAGGAGGAACGCGGACGAGACCGCCGCGAGGATGAGGTACTTCATCCCTGCTTCGTAGCTTCGCCCCCGGCGAGGGTAGGCGATCAGGCCGTAGAGCGAAACGGTCAGGAGCTCCAGCCCGAGGAAGAAAGCGGCGAAGTGAACGCTTGCGGCAAGCACCGCCGCCCCGAGCGAAGCGATGAGGAGCAGGATAGAGAATTCTTCGTTCCGTCCCTCCCCGCGCGAGAGATAGGCATGGGAGATCAGGGAAACGGCAAGGCCCGCCGCAAGGATCACCGTCGTCATGAGCAGGGCGAAACGGTCGAAGAAGAGCAGGCCCGTCACCGGACGGGGCAAAAGCGGCAGGGACCGCCATCCTGCGGCGATGGCGAGGAGGAAACCGCAGGCTGCGCAGAAGGCCGTCCACCCGTGGCTGCGGCGGACCGCAATGCCCAGCATCGCGATGACCGCGAAGGCCGCGAGCAGCAGGGAGGGAAGCAGCAGGATGAGGTCGGTTCCGGTCATCATTTGATCAAACCCGCCAGAACGCCGGATGCGGAAAGACCGTCCATCGCCGGCGAAAGAGGATGCAGAATCAGGCCGGGCTGGAGGCCGAGCCAGAGGATCGCGACCGCCAGGAGGGCAAGAACAAGCGTCTCCCTGGCGTCGAGATCGGGAAGCATCGGGACGGCGGCTGTCCCGTGGAAAACGCGCTGAACGACCCTGAGGGAATAGACGGCGGCCAGCACAAGACCCGCTGCCGAGACGGATACGGCTGCGGTGTGGGCGGGGAAGGAACCTGCCAGGACCAGAAATTCCGCGACGAAGTTGGCGAAGCCCGGCAGGCCGAGCGACGCAAGACAAAAGACGAGTCCCAGGGCGGAGAGGCGCGGCGCCAGGGACCAGAAACCTCCCATGCGTTCCATATCGCGCGTGTGCAGCCGTTCCTGGAGCAGACCGACGATGATGAAGAGCGCGCCGGTGCTGATCCCGTGAGCGACCATCTGCATGACCGCGCCCGATTGCGCTGCGGCGCTGCCCGCGAAGGCGCCCAGGAGCACGAATCCCATATGGCTTACGCTGGTATATGCCACGAGGCGTTTGAGATCCCGTTGTCCGAAGGCGACGACGGCGCCGTACAGAATGCCCAGGGCGGCCAGGGCCGCAGCGGCCGGGGCAAAGGCGGCGGAAGCCGCAGGAAAGAGCGGGATCACGAAGCGGAGCAGTCCGTAGGCGCCGGTCTTGAGCAGGAGTCCGGCAAGGATCACGCTGCCTGCCGTGGGGGCTTCCGTATGCGCATCAGGCAGCCAGGTATGGAAGGGAACGACGGGCAGCTTGACGGCAAAGGCCGCAAAGAAACCCAGCATCACGAGCAAGGATGCGGCTGGGCCGAGCGACGTGGTCTTGAGCAGGGCGTAGTCGAAGGTAAGGATGCCGGTCTCGGCCTGGTGGACGGACGCGAGGCTCAGGATCGAGAGGAGCATCAGGAGCCCCCCTGCCTGGGTGAAAAGGAAGAACTTGTACGACGCCGCGACGCGGTTCTCGTGGCCCCAGATATTGATCAGGAAGTACATGGGGATGAGCATCAGTTCCCAGAACACATAGAACAGGAACAGGTCGAGGGAAAGGAACACGCCCAGGATGCCCGAAAGGATCCAGAGCAGATTGAAATGAAAGAACCCGACGCGCTCGCCGATCTCCTTCCAGGAGCAGAGGACCGATGCAAGGCCCAGTACGATGGTGAGGCTCACCAGGACCAGGCTCAGCCCGTCGGCTGCGAGATGGAGCCCGATGCCGAGCTGGGGGATCCAGGCGAGGCGAAGTTCCGCGATCCACGAGGATCCGGGGGCAGGCGCCGTCTGCCAGAGCGAAAGCACGAGGACTCCGTCAACCGCCAGCGCGAGGAGCGAGATCCACCGCGACAGGGAGTTCGCGCCGCGCCCGAAAGCCCAGGCTGCCGGACCGGCGATGAGCGGCACGATGATGAGCCAGAGCAGGATCATCGGAAGATCGCCCTCCCCAGGAGGAAGACCGCGCCGAGGCCGATCCCGGCTGCGTACCAGCGTACCCTCCCATCCTGCGCGCGGCTGAGCAGACTGTTCAGGCCGTAAGCAACACGGCTGATCCCGGTGTACAGGTCGTCGATCACGTCGTTCCGGTTCACCCTGCTGATCCAGAGGAAGGGGTTGATCAGCAGCTTTTCGTACAGGAAGTCGAATCCCCAGCCCGTTGACAGGAGATAGCGGATCTTCTCGACGAGCACGTTCGCCGAAAGCATTTCAATGAAGGGTCCGCGCCGCAGCCAGACCACGAAGGCAAGGACGATGCCCGCTGCCTGCACGACCTCCGTCGCCCCCAGGAGGAGCCATTCCGTGGAGGTGCTTTCCTTGAAGACCGCAGTCGTCGGCAGGACGGAGCCGAGGAAAAGGTCGAAGGGCCGGAAATTGCCGAGCACGCCGGGCAGTTCGAGGAATCCGCCGACGGAGGCGAGAACGGCAAGCACGACGAGCGGCAGCTCCATGCGGAGACCCGGCCGTTTCGTCACAACGATCCTGCGTTCGCCGAAAAAGACGAGGAAGAGCATGCGGAAGGTGTAGAGCGTCGTCAGGAACGCTCCGACCAGGCCGCCGAGCCAGAGCCAGACGCCGCCCCCGGGAGATGCCCACACATCCCGGAGGATCAGGTCCTTGCTGTAGAATCCCGCCGTCACGAACGGCAGGGCGGAGAGCGATGCCGAGCCGATCAGGAAGGTCCAGAAGGTGAGCGGCAGCTCCCTGCGCAGTCCGCCCATGCGGTACATGTCCTGTTCATGGTGCTGGGCGTTGATGATCACGCCGGCCCCCAGGAAGAGAAGCGCTTTGAAAAAGGCGTGGGTCAGGAAATGGAACATTGCCGCAGACCAGGCGCCCGCGCCCAGGGCGAGGAACATGTACCCGATCTGGCTGATCGTGGAATAAGCGAGGACCCGTTTCAGGTCCCACTGCGCCAAGGCGGCCGCGCCTGCGAGAAGCAGGGTGAGTGCGCCGATGATTGCCACGGCATGCTGGACAACGGGCGCCAGCAGGAAGAGTGCGTGCATGCGGGCGATGAGATAGACGCCGGCCGTCACCATGGTCGCCGCGTGGATCAGGGCGCTCACCGGCGTGGGGCCGGCCATGGCGTCGGGAAGCCAGACCTGGAGCGGCAGCTGGGCGGATTTGCCCAGGGCTCCTCCCAGAAGGAGCGCGGCAACGGCAACGGCCAGCGGAGAACCGGCCGGGAAGCGCTGCGATGCAAGGCTTGCTATCACCGGGATGTCCAGGGTGCCGAGGTTCGTCACGAGCAGGAAAAGGCCGACGGCAAAGGCCGTATCGCCGATCCGCGTGGAGATGAAGGCTTTGCGCGCGGCCCGGCCGTTTGCCGGGTCCCGGTACCAGAACCCGATCAGGAGATAACTGCAGAGCCCCACGCCTTCCCATCCCAGGTAGAGCAGGAGCAGGTTGTCGGCGAGCACCAGGATGAGCATGGCGCCGATGAAGAGATTGAGATAGGAGAAGAACCGGCTGTAGCCTTCGTCGTCCTGCATGTACTCCGTTGCGTAGAGATGGATCAGGAAACCCACGACGGTGATCACCAGGGCCATGAGCAGAGACAGGGCGTCCAGGCGCAGGGAGAAGGCGAAATCGAGACCTCCTGCGGAGATCCAGGTCCCGAGCGTCTGCGTATATGCCTGTCCCGAGGGAGGAGAGGTCAGGAATGCGGCTGCGATGAACATGGACAGCAAGGCAGACAGGCCGACAGAACCGCTCCCGATCGCAGCGACCGCAGGCCGAGGCAGACGTCTTCCCGCAAGCGCCAGGATGAGGAATCCGGCGAAGGGAAGGGCTGGTATGAGAGCGAGGAGTTCAGACACGATCAGTCCTTCAGTGCATTCATCTTGTCCGTGTCCAGGGTCTGGAACTGCCGGTAGAGCTGGATCACGAGGGCGAGGCCCACGGAGACTTCGGCGGCGGCCATGGTCAGGATGAAGATGAACATCACCTGACCGTCCGGCTCTCCCCACCGGGCGCCGGCAACGATGAAGGCGAGGCCCGCCGCGTTCAGCATGATCTCGACGGACATGAGCATGAACACGATATTCCTGCGCACGAGCACGCCGGCAAGGCCGAGGCTGAAGAGGATCGCCGCCAGGATCATGCCGTGTTCCATGGGGATCGGTGCCGTCATGTCGCCTTCTTACCTTTCTCCCTTCGTTTCGTCTTCCTGCCGTCCCAGATGATAGGCCCCTACGAGGCCCGCAAGGAGCAGCATGGACGCCAGCTCCACGCCGAGCACATAGGGGCCGAAGAGCGCGATGCCGACCTGCTTGGGCGGCACCAGGTCCATGCGCGAAAGGCGCTCGTGCTCCGCCGTCAGGAAATAGGCAAGCTCCCCGGCAAGGACCAGGCAGAGCAGGGCGGGACCCCGCCAGATGCCGGGGGCGAGCAGGCCTTGCTCCTGCTGCACCGTCGCACTGCTCAGGTTCAGCATCATGATGGCGAAAATGAAGAGGACCATGATCGCTCCGGCATAGACGATCACTTCCAGCGCGGCGATGAACGGCGCGCCGAGCGTGAAGAAGATCAGGGCGACAGCAAGGAGCGAGACGATGAGGTACAGCAGCGCGTGCACGGCATTGGTCCGCGTGATGACCATGCCGGTTGCCGCGACGGCGATGAAGGCGGATATGTAGAAGAGAAAGTTCATAGGATCATTTGCCGCGAAGACACAAAGACTCAAAGAACGGCGGTCATGCAATCATTCGTTTGATGCCCTCTTTAATGACCGGTACGTTGAAATTTATCAGGAATCCGAGCCGCTTGCCGGTCAATTTCAGATGACTGAGTAATTGAGCTTCCCATACCGGGTGTACGTCGTCAACTGCCTTGAGTTCACAGATTACGGTTTCTTCCACAAGGACGTCAAGGCGCAGCCCTTCATCAAAGACCAAATGATCATATTTGATGGGAAGATCAACTTGCCGGCGATAGTGCAGCTGTCTTTTCGACAATTCATGACAAAAACAGGTTTCATAGACCTTTTCGAGAAGGCCCGGTCCCAGCGCTTTATGTACGACGTATGCTGAATTGACGATCATTTTTGCTATCGCTTCTTCACGTTCCGACGGTTTCATTTGATTTCCTTCGCGTCTTTGTGTCTTCGTGGCAAAAAGCACTTATGGCAGCAAACTCTTCACGTCCACCGGTTTTTCCTCGTTCTGCGCTTCGCCCTTGTCCTTGCCGCCGACGGCCAGGCCCGCGACGCGGTAGAAACTGTACCCGTGATACTTGCCCTGGCCGCTGATCAGGAGGTTCTCCTTCTCGTAGACAAGGTTCTTGCGCAGGTACTCGCCCATCTCGAAATCCGGCGTGAGCTGGATCGCATAGGTCGGGCAGGCCTCCTCACAGTACCCGCAGAAGATACAGCGGGAGAAATTGATCCGGAAGAAGGCCGGGTATCTCCGGCCGGTCTCGTCCTCCGCGGCCTGGAGCGCGATGCAGTCCACCGGGCAGGCGGCGGAGCAGAGATGGCAGGCGACACAACGCTCCTTGCCGTCGGGATCACGGGACAGGATGATCCTGCCGCGCCAGCGGGGAGGAAGATAGGGCCGCTCCTCGGGGTACTGGATCGTTACCCGCTTGCGGAACATGGTGACCAGTACGGTCCAGAGCGATTTCAGGATGCTGAGCATGGTAATCCTTTTGCCGCGAAAACGCGAAGGCCCGAAGAGAACCAACGACAAGCATGGCACTTCGCGATATGCGGCTATCCTTTCAGTAGCACGAACGCTCCCGTTGCCAGCAGGTTCAGCAGAGCCACGGGCAGGCAGACCTTCCAGCCGAAGGCCATCAATTGATCATACCGCGGCCGGGGGAGCGTGGCCCGGATCAGGATGAACAAGGCGATGAACAGGAACGTCTTGGCCAGGTACCAGGCCAGAGGCGGCAGCCAGGGACCCTGCCATCCCCCGAGGAACAGCACGGCGACGAGCGACGAGATCAGGGTGATGCCGAGGTATTCGCCCAGGAAGAAGAGGCCGAACTTGAGGCCCGAATATTCGGAATGGAATCCGGCGACGAGCTCGCTCTCCGCTTCGGGCAGATCGAAGGGGAGCCGGTGGGTCTCGGCGATGCCGGCGATCAGGAAGACGATGAACCCGAAGAACTGGGGAACGATGAACCAGGTGTCCTGCTGGGCCTCGACGATCCGCGCCAGGTCGAAGGAACCCGCCTGCATCACCACGCCCATGAGCGACAGGCCCATGAAGACCTCGTAGGCGAGCATCTGGGCCGACGACCGCAGGCCGCCGATGAGCGAGTATTTGCTGCCCGACGCCCATCCTGCAAGGGCGACGCTGTAGACGCCGAGCGACGACATGCCGAGGAAGAAGAGCAGTCCGATATTCAGGTCGATCACGGCCAGGCCGGGCGCAAAGGGGACCACGGCAAAGGAGAGAAGCGTCACGATCACGATGATCGCCGGCGCGACGACGAATACGGGCCGGTCGGCAAAGGGCGGGACCCAGTCCTCCTTGAAGAGCACCTTGACCATGTCGACGACGACCTGGAGCAGGCCGAAGGGGCCCACGCGGTTCGGGCCGTATCGCTCCTGCCAGAGCGCGAGCAGCCTGCGTTCAAGCCAGATCAAGAGCCCTCCGACGGAAAGCAGGGCCGCAAGGATGCCGAAGGTGCGGATGAGGACCATGACTGTTTCATTCATGGGAAGCGTTGCCTCCCGTTGCCTGCCGGGGTATGTCTTCCGCTCGCCGGGCCATCTCCGCGATCGCAGGCGCCTGCATGCTGAGCTCTTCTGAACCGAAGATCCGGTATCGAGGGGGCGCGACGGTTGCTTCCCAATCCTCGCTCCCGATCGTTTCCGGGCCGATATACCCTGGAGCCGAGCCGGTCGGCTCGATCAGCCGCACTCCGCTTTCGCCGCTGTTGGTCTCTTCGCCGGTCTCCTGCGGGGATTTCCCGAGCGCCTGCACGGAATTCCATCCCGGTGACCAGTATCGGGGCGTAAGCGCCGGCGGAGGCGCTCCCTCGTGGCCTTCCATGGAATAAGCCAGCGCCGTATCTGCGTCATCCGCCGGTTTGGGCTCGTGCACATCCGCGCCGGCGGTCATGGCGGTCCTGCCGCTGAACCGGTGGGACTGGCGCGGGATCTTCTGCCCGGCAACGCGGAAGGAAGCCGGGGGAGCGGCAGAGGACGCGGGAGCGAGGAGCGGGAACTCGCGCCCGAGCAATGCGGTTACGTCATCCAGCCGTGTCTCGCTGCCGGGGGGCTGCTTTCCCATGCTCCGCTGGAGATCATCGAACCATTCCCATCCTGCCTGGACATCGCCTTCTGCAAGGAAGACCTGGAAGAATCGTTGCGCACGCGCCTCGCTGCTCACGAGCGTGCCCGAGGATTCGGCAAAGGTTGCCGCAGGCAGCACGATCTCGGCCCGTTCGACCGTGGGATTCCTGAGATGGTCAAGGACGATCACGTGGCGGGCCTTCCGGAAGAAGGCGTCCACCTCCCGCCGGCCTGCCCTGCGGTAGAGATCGTTCTCGGCAATGATCACCGTATCAGCCAGCCCGTCCTGCATGCGGGTAAACGCCTCGTCCAGCGTCCTGCCGCCGAGCAGCCCCGATCCCAGGGTGTTGCATTCGGGCAGGACGAAGGAGAGCTGTGCGCTCGGTCCGGCCAGGCAGAGCGCGCGGCTGATGTTCGCTGCCGCGGCAAGGACCTGCTCGTTCAGGCATCCGGTCCCCGATACGATCACCGGGTGCTTGGCCGCCTTGAGAAAAGCGGCGATCTCGCGCGCGAGCGCAGGAATGTCCTGCCCGGTTCCGTCCGCCGCAAGCGGAAGTTCCGGCGCTGACGGCTCGATTTCCCGGGCGATTGCGAACCCCAGACGGGCGATCCCGACTGGATCGGCACGAAAGGCGCGCAGGGCGATGTCGTCGATCCGCGTGGCATAGGGAGTGGCGACGAAGAGGGGACTTCTTGCGCCAGCTCCCGAGTTTCTGACCGCATTGTCATCCCAGGCAGGGAGCCGCATCTTCGCCGCGATCTCGAACTGTTTGTTCCTGACCGACTGCCTGATCGCGAGGGCAAGCAGGGGCGCTGTGTTCGGCGCATCCTCGCCCAGAACCAGGACCGCGTCGGCGGCGCGGATATCCTGGAGCGACGGCGTCCGCGCTGGCCCCTCCCGCAGGATCGCGACGATCCTGGCAACCAGACGGTGCTCGGTGTCCGAGAGGCCTGCGAAAAAATTCTCCGGACCGACCAGCTTTCGCAGGAGGAAATTCGTTTCCAGCGATGCGCGGGGCGACCCGATGCCGATGACGCCCTTTGCCGATGCCAGGATCTTCGTGATTTGATCGACAGCTGCCTGCTTCCCGATCTTTCTGCTCTCCTCGCCGTGGGGTTTCCCGCCAGAAGCGGAGAAGGGAAGGCAGGTGGCCGAGCGGATACGTTTTTCGCTGTTCACGAATTCGTATCCGAACCTTCCGCGGTCGCAGAGGAAATAGCTGTTCACGTCGCGGTGGTGCCGGTTCAGGATGCGCCGCAGGGAGCCGTAGCGCTCGCCGGCGATGGTATTGCATCCCACGCCGCAATGCACGCAGACCGACGGCGCGGTCTGGAGGTCCCATTTGCGCGTGTAGTGCCGTTTCAGCGTCTTGTCCGTGAAGACGCCGGTGGGGCAGACCTCCACCAGGTTGCCGCTGAACTCGCTCTCGAGCGCGCCGTCCTCGTGCCTGCCGAAGTAAACGTTGTCGTGGCAGGAGAAGACGTTCAGGTCGCGGCCGCCGGCAATGCCGCGGTAGAACCGCACGCAGCGGTAGCATTGGATGCAGCGGTTCATCTCGTGGTTGACGAAGGGTCCCAGGTACTGGTTCCGGTGCGTCCGCTTGGGAAACCGTTTCCTCCGGTACACGTGGCCGGTCATGACCGTCATATCCTGAAGGTGGCATTCGCCGCCTTCGTCGCAGACCGGGCAGTCGTGGGGATGGTTCAGCATGAGCCATTCGATGACGCTGGCGCGGAAGGACCGGGCCTCGGCGTCGTCGACGGACAGCCGCATGCCCTCGGCAACGGGCGTCATGCAGGACATGACGATCCTGCCCCGCGTGTCCTTCTCGTCCTTGAAGAGCTTCACCGCGCACTGGCGGCAGGCGCCGACGGAGTGCATGGCCGGGTGCCAGCAGAAGTAGGGCAGATCGAAACCCAGGGTCAGGCAGGCCTGGAGCAGGTTCTGATCTGGCTTGACCTCGTAGGGCTTGCTGTCGATGTAGATGGTGACCATATCTTTGACACTGAGGACACTGAACATGTATGACTAAAACACTTTCCTTTTGATAGTCAATTTCGGACCGAAATTGATCAACAAACCAACGCGCGCTCCGCTCGCTTTAAGATAATTGACAAGTTGGACCTCGTGAATGCTTGCCAGCTCGGAGACGGCCTTCAGCTCGATAACGACTTTTTCTTCAACTAGAATGTCTGTGATATATTCACCAACGACCTTTCCATCGAATTTGACTTTTATTACCGGGACCTGCTGCTCTGCTCGCATGCCTTCTCTTGTGAGGACGATTATCAGGGCATTTTCATAGACCTTTTCGAGGAAGCCATATCCAAGCTTGCGATGGACCTCGTGAACGCAGCGAAGGATATTGTTCGTCAGATCAGAATAGAGGTAGTTGTCATATTGCTTCTTCATAGCTTTTCAGTGTCCTCAGTGTCTAAAGGACGCTATTTCCACGGGCACTTCTTTCCCTTGATATGCCGCACGAAGTCCTCGCGGAAATATTTCAGTGCGCTCTGGAGCGGCTCGACCGCGCCCGGCGCAAGGGCGCAGAAGGTGTTACCCGGCCCGAGCAGGCGGCATTGGCCGGCAAGCATGTCCAGATCGCTCATTTCTCCCGCGCCCGACTCGATGGCCCGGAGCGTCTGCTCGATCCAGGCGAGCCCTTCTCGGCAGGGCGTGCACCAGCCGCAGGATTCGCGCCGGAAAAACTGTTCCAGGTTGTGGACAAAGCCCACGGGGCAGGTGTGGTCGTCCAGCACGATGGCCGTGCCCGTGCCGAGCCGGCTGCCGGCCTTGCCCACGGAATCGAAATCCATCTTCACGTCCAGATGTTCGGGAAGAAGAACGTCCGTGGACGCCCCGCCGGGGATGATGCCGCGCAGGCGAAAGCCTTCCTGCATGCCGCCGGCACGTTCCTCGATCAGTTCGCGCAGGGTCGTGCCCATGGGCAGCTCCCAGGCGCCGGGCCGTTTGACCCTGCCGCTCACGCCGTAGACCTTGGTCCCGCCGTCCACGCTTCGGCTGAGGGACTTGAACCATTCGGCGCCGTTGGCGATGATGGGCGAGATGTTCATGACGGTCTCGACGTTGTTCACCACCGTGGGTTTGCCCCAGAGCCCGCTCACCTGGGGAAAGGGAGGCTTGGCCCGCGGCGTGGCGCGTCTGCCTTCGAGTGCATTGATGAGCGCGGTTTCCTCACCGCAGATATATCTGCCCGCGCTGGTGTGCAGACGCAGGTCGAGATTGTATCCCGTGCCGAGAATGCCTTTGCCGAGGTAGTTCTTTGCGTAAGCCTCGGCAATGGCGCGGCGCAGCCGTTTCGCCGCGAGCGTGTACCCCTGGCGGAGGAAGATATAGGCCCGGTCCGCCTGAATGGCATAGGCCGCGAGAATTACGCCCTCCACGAGCAGGTTCGGATCGCCTTCGAGCAGGAGGCGGTCTTTGAAGGTTCCCGGTTCCATTTCGTCGGCGTTCACGATGAAATACTTTTGCTTCGGCGCATGCTCGCCCAGGGGGACAAAGCTCCACTTCATGCCCGTGGGGAATCCCGCGCCGCCCCGGCCGCGGAGGCCGGATGCTTTCACTGCATCCTGCACGTCCTTGGGCGACATCGACGTGAGCGCCTTGCGCAGGGCAAGGTAGCCGCCAGCCTGCTCGTACTCAACGAGCGAGAGCGGCTCCTGTCCCGGACGGATGTTCTTGGTGAGTGGTCGTTCCATCGTTACATTAGATCCAAGGCAGAGTGCAATCTGCCACGAAGGCGCAAAGACACGAAGAGAATATATTCAAGGCATTTTTCGCGTCTTGGTGTCTTAGTGGCGTCATCGTCCTGATTTTCTGCTCAAGTATATTTCCGCAGAATTCCTTCAATTGCTCCCGGTTCCACGGGCCCGTACAGGTCATTATCAATCATCATCACCGGCGCGCGGTCGCAGGCGCCCATGCACGATGCAGGCAGGAGCGTGAAACGGTTGTCCTTCGTCGTCTCGCCGTAGGTTATGCCCATGCGTGCCTTAAGATGCTCGTAGAGCGGATTCAGCCCCAGGGACCAGCAGACCATGCTGTCGCAGAGCGTGATGACGTGCCTTCCCACGGGCTTGCGGAAGACGAAGCTGTAAAAGGTGGCGACGGCGTCCAGCTCTGCCGGCGTCATGCCCAAAAGCAGCGCAATCTCCGCCAGGTTCTCGTCGGACACCCAGCCGCGCCGCTTCTGGACCGCGAGGAGCGCCTCGACGCAGGCCTGCTCCCTGCGCTCTGCCTGCGCCAGTTCTTCGGCGATCTCGCTCTTTTCTTCGTCGGTCAGCATAAAGAAAAAATATAGACACTGAGGACACTGACAGCTGCCGAGTCAAAATATATTGACACGGATAACTTCGGATAAAGCTATGATAACAGCGGATAGATCAGAAGCGTTTTCTTTTCGTTTCAGTGTCAACAGTGTCAAAAATCATCTGTCCAGGTCCGCCAGGATGAAATCGATGCTGCCCAGGGTTGCCAGCAGGTCGGCGATCATCGAGCCGCGGCAGATCATCGGCACCATCTGCATGTGGGGGAACGAAGGCGTTCGGATCCGCGTGCGGTAGGAGTGGATCCCGCCGTCGCTGATCAGGTAATACCCGTTGTTCCCCTTCGTCGCTTCGATGCCCACGAAGCCCTCGCCCGCGGGGATCACCGGGCCCCAGGAGACACCGAGGAAGTGGGTGATCAGGGTCTCGATGTCCTGCATGGTCCGCTCCTTGCGGGGCAGCGCGGCAAGGGGGTTGTTCGCTTTGTAATCACCTGGCGGCATGTTCCTCATGCACTGCTCCACGATGCGCATGCTCTGGCGAATTTCCTCGAGCCTGACGATGCCTCGGTCGTAGCAATCGCCATGTGCCGCCGTGGGAATTTCGAAATCAAACTGCTCGTAGCCCGAATAGGGCCGTTTCTTCCGGAAGTCCCAGTCCAGTCCGCAGGCGCGCAGGCCCGGCCCGGTGACGCCCCATTCAACTGCTTCATCGAGGCTGTAAGCGCCCACTCCCCTGGTGCGCGCCTTGAAGATGCTGTTCTGCATCACGATCCTGTCATAGTCCCTGAGGCGGGAGGGAAGATAGGCCAGGAAATCGGCGATCAGGCGGTCCCATCCCTTGGGCAGGTCCTGGGCCACGCCGCCGATCCGGAACCAGGCCGGGTGCATGCGTCCGCCGCAGATAGCCTCGACGATGGAGAAGACACGCTCTCGGTCCGTGAAGGTGTAGAAGACCGGCGACAGGGCGCCCACGTCCTGTGCAAAGGTGCCGTACCAGACGAGATGGTTCTGGATGCGGAAGAGCTCGGCAAGCATGACGCGGATCACCTTCACCCGGTCGGGAACCTCGATGCCCGCCAGCTGCTCAACGGCAAGCACATAGGCAAGGTTGTTCATGACGCCGCCGAAATAGTCCACACGGTCCGTGTAGGGGATGTAGGTGTGCCAGGTCTGGCGCTCGGCCATTTTCTCGGCGCCCCGGTGATGGTACCCGATGTCGAGCACCGCGTCGTGGATCTCCTCGCCGTCGAGCTGCAGGATGATGCGCAGCAGGCCGTGGGTCCCCGGATGCTGCGGGCCCAGGTTCAGGAAGAGGTGCTCCACGCCGTGCTCCAGCGACCGGAGGCCCCATTCCTCGGGCCTGAACCGGAGCGCCTGCTGCTCCTGATCCATCCTGTCGTCGGGTATGCGGAAGGGGCCCATGTCGGTCGCGCGCGCGGGATGGTCCTTGCGCAGGGGATGGCCCTGCCAGGTGGGCGGCATCAGGATCCGGCGCAGGTGCGGATGACCGTCGAAGGTGATGCCGAAGAGATCCCAGGCCTCCCGCTCGTACCAGTTCGCCGACGGCCAGAGCTTCGTGATCGACGGGAGCGACGGCGCATCGCCGGTAAGCGGGACCTTGATCCGAACGTCCTCATTCCGGTCATAGGACAGGAGATGATAGACCGCGGTAAAGTCGCTTTGCGGCTGATCGGCGCGTTTCTCGCGCACCCGCTCGTCGATCGCCGTGAGATCGTAGAGCATGCGATAGGGCCGGTCCACGCCGGTTTTCAGATGGCGCAGTACGTCCACGATCCGCTCTTTCGCGACCCAGAGCGTCGGGATATCGTCCTTCGTGGGTTGGACCGCGATGATGGCGTCGCCGAAAGAGCTTTGCAGATGATTGACAATGGAAGGATCGATCATAGAATATAAAGAATATTAGACACTGAAGACTCTGATAACGGCTAAGATAACGGCGGATAATTCGAGCTCCTGTCAGCTTCTTCAGGCTGTTGATCCGCTTCTTCTGTGTCAAAGACGTTTTCAGCGCCCTCAGTGTCGATAAATTCACACTTCATCCGGCGGCCGGAGAAACGTCGCCTGCTGGCGTTCGGCCCGCTTCAAATCCCGCATGCACGGCGGTTCGGGCGTGATGATATCCTGGGGCCCCGCTTTCCAGCTCAAGGGGCGGCGCTCCTTTCCGACCTTTTCGCTCAGGAGCAGCAATCCCTCCATGAACGCATCCGGCCGGGGCGGGCAGCCAGGCACATAAACATCCACGGGCAGGAACTTGTCCACGCCCTGCACAACGCTGTAGATATCGTACATGCCGCCCGAGTTGGCGCAGGACCCCATGGAAATGACCCAGCGCGGCTCCATCATCTGCTCATAGAGCCGTTTGATCACCGGCGCGACCTTGATGAACACGGTCCCGGCGACGATCATGAGATCGGCTTCGCGCGGCGTGCCGCGGATCACCTCGGCTCCGTAGCGCGCGATATCGTATTTGCTTGTCAGGCTCGTCGCCATTTCCACGTAACAGCAGGAGAGACCGAAGTTGAAGGGCCAGATCGAGTTCTTGCGGCCCCAGGCGAGGAGGTCCTGCAGCCGCGTCAGGAAGAGGCTCTGGCGAACCGCTTCATCGACGGAAGGGGCGTTCGCCTTGGTGAGTGACCAGTTCATGGGATCCTTTCGAAAAGAACGGCGGGAGGGCCGGAATAACGGGGCTGCCGCAGCCCCGGTTGCGTTCGCCGGATATCTGCGCTACACTTTTTTCGGCTGGGCGGTCATCAGCCGCTGTCCATGCCTTCGGAACGCTGCCGCTGCGTCGGTTTCCGTTTCCCCCATTCCAATGCTCCCTCCCGCCAGAGATAGGCCAGGGCCGCCGCGAGCACGGCGATGAAGATCAGCGCCTCCAGGTAGCCCGGCCACCCGGCCTCCCTGACTGAAACGGCCCATGCGTAGAGGAAGACTGCTTCCAGGTCGAAGAGAAGGAAAAAAACCGCGACGAGATAGAACTTGATGTCGAAACGCACGCGCGCCGAGCCGGTGGGGACGATGCCAGATTCATACGGCTCTCCCGTCGAGCGCTCCCGGTGGCGCTGTCCGAGGATCGACGAGAGCGCGAGGAGCGCGACGATGGCGACGACGGCCGCGAGGAAGTACAGGGCCAGCGGCCAGAGAGGGGCTTCGGACTGCGCCGGGGTATTCAAGGGATGATTGCTCCTGATTGGTCTCAAACAAAGAATACCATAGCACCGAGGAAAGTCAAGAAAGGTGTGCCCGCAGTGTTCCCCTGAATCCGTGCCGCCCCGCAGGCCGATTTAGCGTTGACAACCACGGCGAACGCTGTTACTCTACACAGCGATTCTGCCGCATTCCATCACCCCGAGGAGGAGATCATGAACATCGTCAAAGGACTTGCGCTGCCGCTGT
This sequence comes from Nitrospirota bacterium, assembly GCA_021814615.1. Taxonomy (GTDB): domain Bacteria; phylum Nitrospirota; class UBA9217; order UBA9217; family UBA9217; genus JAKAHZ01. The sequence goes on from JAKAHZ010000011.1 coordinate 22,810, forward strand.
GCTTGCTGCTGGCCGCGTCGCCCGTACTTGCCGCCGACAAGGAGGGCACGAAGGCGGAGAAGGCCGAAAAAGCCGTTCCCAAGGCCGCGAAGAAGGCGGCGCCGCGGAAGAAAGAACTGACGACGCATAAGGAGAAGCTGAGCTATTCCGTGGGCTTCAACACCGGTTACGGACTCAGGCGGAACCTGGATGCGCAATCCATCGATGTGGACTTCGACCTGGTGAAGCAGGGATTCGTCGAAGCCCTGTCCAAGGACCCTTCCCGTGTTCCGGAGCAGGAAATCCGCGAGATCCTGATGAATCTCCAGAAAGATCTGGAAGCGAAGCGCAAGGAAGCCATGGCCAAGCAGCAGGAACAGATGAAGGAAGAGGCTGAGAAGAACAAGAAGGCGGGCGATGCCTTCCTGAAGGAAAACAGCGCCAAGGAAGGCGTGAAGGTCACTCCGAGCGGCCTGCAGTACAAGATCGTTGCCGAGGGCAAGGGCAAGTCGCCTGAGCCCAACTCCGTGGTGTCGGTGAACTACCGCGGGACCCTGATCGACGGGACCGAATTCGACAGCTCCTATAAACGCGGCACGCCGGCGACCTTCCAGCTGAACCAGGTGATCAAGGGATGGACCGAAGGCCTGCAGCTGATCAAGGAAGGCGGCAAGATCCAGCTCTTCGTTCCTTCGGACCTCGGTTACGGTGATCGGGGAGCGGGCCAGCAGATCCAGCCGGGATCGACGCTCATCTTCGATGTCGAGCTGATCTCGGTTCAGGAACCGCCGACGGCTCCCGCGGGAGAGGTGATGAAGAGTCAGCCGACCGCGACTCCAGCGATGAAGTCGGAGCCCGCGGGCACGAAGAAGTAGCAAGAGATGTGGACCGGGCGCGGCAATTCGCCGCGCCCGCATTATTTTGGCAGGGCGGGAAACAGCATGGCGATACGAATCATCGTGATCCTCTTTTTTCTGGCGATATGTTCTCCGGCTCAGGCCGGCGAGCCGGCGCAGCTCAAGACGAAGCAGGACCGCGTGAGCTACAGCGCGGGTTACGACATGGCCGTGAAGATCAAGGAAAGCGGCGTCCCGGTCGATCCCGACATCGTGATCCGGGCCGTGACCGACGTGCTCAAGGGACGGCCGACGCTGATGACCGAGAAGGAGGTCAATGAGGTCATTTCGCATTTTCGCGAGGAACGCAAGGCCGAGCTGTCGGAGAAGAACAAGCGCGAAGGCGAGGAATTTCTCGCCGCAAACGCGAAGAAGGAAGGGATTGTCGTGCTGCCCAGCGGTCTGCAATACAAGATCGTGAAGCCGGGGAGCGGAAGAACGCCCCTGTCGACGGATCTCGTGCGCGTGCATTACCGGGGCACGCTGATCGACGGCGCCGAGTTCGACAACTCGCGCAAACGGGGCCAGCCCGTCCTCTTCGCAGTGAACCAGGCGATCAAAGGGTGGGGCGAAGCCCTCATGTTGATGAAGGAGGGGGCAACTTGGCAACTCTTCATTCCTGCCGGTCTGGCTTACGGCGACCGCGGCATTCCGGGGAGCCCCATCGGCCCCGACGCAGCGCTGATCTACGAGATCGAACTTCTGTCGGTGATGCCCCAGGCGCAGGACGGCTCGCAGGAGAAGAAACCATGAAGCGTCTTGTGACCCTTATCCTTGCCGCGCTGATGCTCCTGTGCTGCTCCCTTCCGGGGAGCGCGGTGGAAATGACCAAGGAAGAAGATCAGGCGGCCCGCGCAAAGGAGGCCCTGGGGTGGTTCGACAAGGGGGCCGCGCTTGAGGCCGCGCAGAAGCATGAACAGGCCATCGAGGCCTTCAGCAAAGCGCTTGAGCTCCAGCTGTCGTTCCCTCAGGCCTTCGTGGCGCGGGGACAGGTGTACGCCAAACTGGGCCAGAACGGCCGGGCGCTGGAGGATTACAACCGCGCCATCTACCTCGACCGGCAGAACGCCCAGGCATTCAACAGCCGCGGCGCGCTCTTCGTCGCGACGGGCAGGAACCTTTCCGCTGTCAAGGACTTTACCGAGGCCATTGTCATCGATCCGGGCAACAGCTCCTATCATGAGAACCGCGCCGCCGCCTATGCGCGGCTCAAGGAGTTCGGGAAGGCAATCATCGATTACAGCTTCGTCATCGCCGCGGATCCGAGGAACAAAAACGCACTCGCGGGTCGCGGCGCAGCCTACTATCACAGCGGCGACGACAAACACGCGCTCGACGATCTTCAGAAAGCCTGCAGCCTGGGGAGCAAGACAGGGTGCACAAGCCTGAAAGCGCTTCAGAAGGCAAAGCAGGGCAAGTAAGCGAACGACCGATGGGTGCTGGTCGAAACCCGCCTGTCCCCTTCCGCCGTATGCCGTGCGCAAAAGCGTATCCTCATCAAAGGTGCTAGGGTCATCTATGGCAGGAGCGGAGCTTCTTTTCCCGCCGCTTGTCGCGAGCTATGTAGTATTTTAATGGTATCAAAATAGAAACGACATAAATAGCCGTCATTCCCGAGGCTTTAATCGGGAATCTGGTGTTAAACCATATCCCCGATAGAGACATCCGGGGATGACAGGCCAGGAAGAATCCAGATTATTACGAGTCCGTTAATAATAATCCGATATTATTTGAATAAGATATCGTAGGGAGGCGTTATGAAAGTCGTCGCATTCAATGGAAGTGCGCGCAAGGAAGGGAATACGGCGTTGCTGCTGAATACCGTTCTGGCGGAGCTGTCCGCCGAGGGCATCGAAACGGAGCTCTACTCTCTTGCGGGGAAGCCCATCCAGGGCTGCATCGCCTGCTACAAGTGCTTCGAAAAGAAGGACCAGCGCTGCGCCGTGGAAAAGGACGTGGTGAATGAGTGCATTGCCAAGATGGTCCAGGCAGACGGCATCCTGCTCGGTTCTCCCACCTACTTTGCCGATGTTTCCGCATCGATGAAAGCGCTGATGGAACGGACCGGCATGGTCTCGCGCGCCAACGGAGACCTGTACAAGCGCAAAGTGGGCGCCGCCGTGGTCGCGGTGCGGCGCGCAGGCGCCTATCATGTCTTCAGCACGCTGAATTCGTTCTTCCTGATCGGCCAGATGATCGTGCCGGGGTCGAGCTACTGGAACCTGGCGCACGGACGGCAGCCGGGCGAAGTGGCGAACGACGAGGAAGGCATGCGGACGATGAAGCATCTGGGCCAGAACATGGCATGGCTGATGAAGCAGCTGAAGAAGTAAAGATCGGGAAAACAAGGGGAGGTAGGACGGATGGGAAGAATCGGCACGTGGCTGCTCGCGGTTCTGGTATGTTCACTCGTTGCTGCATCGGCGGCGCTGGCCGGGGAGCAGCAGTCAGGCACAGCGCTCAGTTCCGCGGCGACGGGTACAGTCTTGCAGGAACAACCTGCGGCGACTGAGAAGCCTGCCGGCGAACCGAGACCGGAGACGGCAGGCGAGATCAAGCCCGCCCTCCAGTCAGCGCCTTCTGCCACGGCGCAAATAGTGACTCCGGAAGCCGAGAAAGCGCCGGCTGTTGAAGAGTCGAAACCGCAAGCCGAAACAAAGCCGGCAGCCGCAGAGCTCACCATTGCTCCCTCTCAATCGGTCGCCGCAGCGCTTTCCACCAAAGGGAAATTCAACGTCGAGCTGGGCCTGATCGGCGGCGTGGGATTCAAACAGGTTGATGTCGGAAAGATCACGGGTGGAGATCATCTCTGGTTCAGCGCAGGCGGCGGCTACGGCGCGGAGGTTACGATCGGTTACGGCGCCACCGACAGGACCGAAGTTGACCTGACCCTGGGCGGCCAGGAGAGTGTGGAAATGCCCGACAATCCTGACGCTGACGTCACCTTCCAGCGCGGATTCGTGCTCGCCACGGGGAAATACGTCGTTCCCGTCAACGACCGGATGCGGTTCAAGATCGGTGGAGGCATCGGCAGGTACAGCGCGGGACGGCTGGAAGTCCATACCTTCGGAGTCGGAGGAGGAGTGCTGGGAGTGGTCGACTACAATCCCGCCTACGGATTGCACCTGTCCGGCGATTTCGAGGGGTTCTTCGCAACCAATACCGCCTTCGTAGCCGGGGTCAGGCTGTCGACGGTGCGGTATAAGGCGATGCAGTACGTGAAGGACGGCACGCTGCAGCCGCTCGAGGACCTGAGCGGCGATTTCCGGAACCTTTACGGCGGGGGGGCGGATTTCACGATACGTATCGCGCGGTACTTCTAGATACATCTGGGACGCGGATGAACGCGGATTCAAACCGAAGACTTATTGGACACGGATAGGGCGAGGGGCTTTGTTGGAACGCGGATCAAGGCGGATTTGAAGTCAAAACTAAAACATGTTGTACACGAATAGAATCTGATGAACACAGATAACCTTTGGAACCGCAAAGGCGCGAAGGACGCGAAGAAGAAAAGCAATAGAGGTGGTAGGTCAACGTCAACTACCGTGAATTAGATACGGATAAGGTTTGGAAACTGCGAAGAGCGCGAAGACAGAAGCAGGGGTGGGACGCGGATGAACGTGGATCAAAGCGATAAACCAGATCAGGCAGGATTCTTGAAAATTGTGGGTATTATCCGTGTTGATCCGTGAAATCCGTGTCCTATAAGCGCTCCTCACTGAATTATCACTCCACCGAACATTCCCACGTTACGGTCACATTGTTCCTGAGCATGGCCCAGACCGGACAGAACTTCTCTTCCGCCATTTTGACCGCCTTTTCCACGGATTCCTTGTCGAGTCCCTCGCCCTTCAGCGCATAGCAGATATGCGCATGAGTGACCATGGTAGGATGCTCGTCCATCCTGCGCTTTCCCTTCACCTTCACGTCCAGCTTTTCAACCTTCTTCCCCATTTTGCCGAGCAGGAACTGGACCGTGTGTCCGCTGCAGCTGGCCAGGCTCACGAGCAGGAGCTCCAGCGACGTGAATCCCTGGTCATCGCCCATGGGCGGCGTGTAATCGATGGCCACCTCATGGCCCGAGTGGCCCTTGCCCGTCAACTGCATCTTGCCTTTCAAGTCGCCGACAGTTACGTTCAGTTCGAGGTCCATGGGAAGTCCTTTCTGCAGGTTCTGAGTAGAAGCTTCCGTGAAGATTTAAATAGCTCCCTTCACCTCGCCGCCCCATTCCTTCAGTTTTCCGCTGATGAACTCGACGATCTTCTGATGTTCCTCGTCGCCGCGGTTGGCGATGGGCATGGCATCGCCGAAGGCGAAGTGGACTTTCTTCGACGGGTCGATCTTGCCGAAGTCCTTCAGCATCCTGCCGTTCCCCCAGGCGTCGGTAAGGAGCGCGATCGGCACGACCGGAACGCCTGCGCGCTTGGCAAGCTTCACGCCTATGGTATTGAACTCCGCGGGCTCGAACACACGGCTTCTGGTGGTCTGCGGGAAGACGATGATCGACTGGCCGGATTTGAGCTTTTCCGTGCCGCCTTCGAACACGGCTTTCAGGTCCTCGCGCGGATTGGTCCTGCCCACGGTGATGGGGTCCCGCGTGCGCATGACATATTTGAACACGGGGTATTCCACGAGACTCTGCTTCACCACGAAGGTCACGTTCTTGATCGGCTCGATGATCGTGGGAAGGACGAAGGTCTCGAGCGTGCTCATGTGGTTTCCGATGAACACGCAGGGGCCGCTGAAGGATGCGAGTTTCTCCATGCCCGTCACTTCGATCGTGACCCCGACCTTTTCCAGCGCCCGCGCGGTCTCCAGGCTGCTGTCGCACCATTCACTGTCGCCGTATTTCCCTCGTTTTGCCTTGGAGCTGGCCCGGAACACGATGGAAAGGATGTCCGCATAAAAGGGGACCGAAGGCATGAACTTCGCGAGCAGCGACGGGCTGATGTCCGCGGTCCGGTAGGTTCCGTTCTGGTACGTAAAGGTCTGCACAAGATGCTCCTTGACGAGGGTGTGCCGAATTATTTTATAGATGAAGTCGTAAAAAGTCGATTATCACCACGGAGACACTGAGGACGCTGAAACAATCTTACTAGAACCTATCTCATAATTGAATTTGCAGTAATGGTTCGTCATGCCCGCGGAAGCGGGCATCCAGGAAATATCAGAAAACCCCTGGATTCCCGTTTTCACGGGAATGACCATCAACAAACAAAGCATCAGAATTTGATTTTGAGATAGGTTCTATATTCAAATTGTTTTTCTCTGTATTTCCGTGTCTCAGTGGTAGGTTTTTTGAATTCTTACGCGAGCAGCAGTATACCATCGTTTCCAGTGGAGGTGAAGGGGATTTCTGCCGGGTCTAGCCGTGGAATGCCGCTTTTTGCGCGGCCGCAGTCTGGCCGGAGCCGATAGAGGAGAAATGAAGCTCGGGCGAGGGGCGCTGGATGTAATAGCCCTGCGCGTAATGGATGCCCGCGGAGGTGACTTCGTTCAGGATCTCGGCGGACTCAACGTATTCGGCGATGGTCTTGATGCCGAGGCGGCTCGCCATGCCGGCAATGCTGGTCACGATCTCGCGCTCCACGGGTTTGCCGCCCGGCAGGCTCTTGATGAACTCGCCGTCCACCTTGAGATAGTCGACGGGAAAGGATTTGAGGTACTGGAAGGACGAATAGCCCGAGCCGAAGTCGTCGATGGCGAAGCGGTACCCCTCGTTGCGGAGCCTTCGCACGAAATCCTCGATCAGACGGATGTTCTTGACCGTATCGCGCTCGGTGATCTCGAAGACCATGGCGCCCGGTTCCACATTGAAATTGCGGAAGAGCGAACGGAGCGTGGGGATGAACTCCTTGATGATCAGGGCCTTGGGCGAAAGATTCAGGAAAAGCGTGCCGGTGAACTTCCGCTCCCTGGCGACGGCGAAGGCCTGCTCGATCAGGTTGTAATCGATGCGGCCGATGGCGCCCATGTTCTCGGCCGCTTCGATGAACTCCGCGGCGGGGATGATCCTGCCTTCGATATCGATGCGCGTCAGCACTTCGTAGGCGAGCACGGTTTTTGTCCGAACGTCGACGATGGGCTGGAAATAGGGGACGATCTTGCGCCGCTTGTTGTTCCGCAGGGCGTCGAGGATCATCACATGTTTTTCCCCCAGGTGCTTGATGAGCTCCACGTTGTCCTGGTCGCTCGGGAAGGCCAGGTGGTCCTTGCCGTTCGATTTGGCCTGGGCCAGCATGCTGTCGGCCAGCAGAAAGAGGTCCTGGGCGTCCTTGGCGTGGCTGGGGAAGACCGCGACGCCGATGGACACGGTCTCCTGCAGATGGGTCCCGTCGGTCAGCATCATCTTGTGCGTGCGGAGGAATTCCATGATGCGGTTGGCCACGATGTAGGCCTGCTCCTCGTCGCAGACGGGCAGGATGGCGGTGAAGTTGTCGCCGGCATACCGCGCGGGGATGTCGCCCTTGCGGACCGCGGTCTTGAGCAGCGCGGCCACGTCCTTTAGGTACCGGTCGCCCACTTCATGGCCGTATTTGTCGTTCAGGAGCTTGAAATTGTCCACGTCGATGTGGAGGAGGGTGAACTTGTACTGCTGGCGCGCGGACCGCTGCGTCTCGTACTGCAGCAGGTCCCAGAAGGTGTGCTGGTTGTACAGGCCCGTGAGCGGATCGCGGGTGGCGAAGCTTTCCGCGTCGGTAAGCGCGTTCCTGACGGCCTTGGCGAGGATGATCGCGGCTCCCGCGGGAACGGGGGCAAGGCAGAGGAGGACCGTGGCAAGGGCCGTGAGCTTCCAGGCGGCGGCGACGGGGAAGAAAAGCAGGTACAACCCCGAGGCGGCCATGCAGAGCGAAGCGATCACTGCCGCTGCAATAAGGAGAGATGCTGTTGTTCGGTCCGTACCAACCATAGTTTTTGGGATGCAGGAAAGTGCAATTCAAGGATAGGCTTTTTCCTTCTGCTTGTCAAGCTTCCCGTACGTTGCCCTCCCTCTCTGCCTGGACGCCCCGGCGGAGAATGCGCCGCGGGCGGACCGCCGCTTTGAAAAGGCTTGCAAAGCCCCGGTAAAAAAGAGAGAATGGCGCCATGCCGGGAGCCCTTTTGAGGAAAACCATCGCGCAGATGGTCATGCCGAGGATAGAAGGCGCCAGACTTTCCGAGCCAGCCTATCGCGCGGAGGCGGCCCGGCTCATCGCCGGGGGGATCGGCGGGTTCATTCTCTTCGGCCGGGACGTGGAAAGCACGCCTGCCTATCTTGCGGAACTGCAGTCGCTCGCAGAGGTGCCGCTCCTCATCTCCTCCGACGTGGAGCGGGGCCTCGGCCAGCAGCTCGCCGGGGGCACGCGGTTCCCGAGCCAGCGGGCGGTCGCCCAGGCGGTGAACCGCAGGCGGAAAAAGGACCTCGACCTCCTGAACCGCATGCTCGATGCCGTTCGGATCGAATCGCGGGCCGCCGGCATTCACATCGTCTTTTCGCCGGTCATGGATGTGAACAACAATCCGGACAATCCCATCATCTGCACGCGCGCCTTCGGCGAGGACCGCGAGACCGTGGAATGGTTCGGATCGCGGTACATTCGGCGGCTCCAGAAGGCGCGGCCCGACGGAACGCTCGACCTCTTCGCCTGCGCCAAGCACTTTCCCGGCCACGGCGACACGGACCAGGATTCCCATTCCGTGCTGCCGGTGATCCGGGCGGACAAGGGCAGGCTGAACCGCGTCGAGCTGCCGCCCTTTCGCGAGGCGGTGAAGGACGGCGTGGGAACGATCATGGTGGCGCACCTGCTCGTGCCGGCGCTCGACCCGACCAAGCCGGTCACCTTCTCGAAGAAGGTGGTCACCGCGCTGCTCCGCGAAGGCATGGAATTCAACGGGTTGATCGTGTCCGATGCGCTCGACATGGGCGCCCTGGCGAACGAATACTCGCAGCAGGACATCGCGGTGCGGGCTGTTGCCGCGGGCATGGATATCCTGCTGCATCCCGTGGATGCCCGGGTCACCATCGAAGCGGTCGCCCGTGCAGTGGAGGCAGGCACGCTCACGGAGCAGCATATCCGCGAGTCAGCCGGCCGCATCATGGCGGCGAAGAAGCGGCTCGGCCTGCGTTCCGGAAAGACAGCGAAACCGGCGGTTGATTATGAAAAGCACCGCATGATCGCCGAGGATCTCGGCAGGAAGGCGGTGAAGCTCCTTCGCGGCAGCAAAAAGAAGCTTCCCCTCGATCCCGTCGGGACCATGGCCTGCGTGGTGATGGACGACGACAGCAGGGGCGAAGGAGAGCCGTTCATGCATGCCATGATCGGCAACTTCGGCTCCGTGAGCGCCACCGCCATAACCCCCGAGTCCGCGGGAGCGGGCGCGCTGGACCACATTGCCGTGGACCGGGCCAGTTCGCTCGTGATCGCCGTCTTTTCGCGCATCTCCGCGTCCAAGGGCCGCTCGGGCATCTCTCCCGCCCTGCAGAGCGCGGCAAGGAATCTCCTGAAAGGGGCGCGTAAGGCCGGAAAACCCTCCGCGGTCATCTCCTTCGACAGCCCCTATATTCTCGACCAGTTCAAGGACGCCGATCTCCTGATCGCGGGATATGACCGCATGAACGCGATCCAGCGGGCGGCAGCCGACCTGCTGGCGGGAATGGGAACGTGACGAGAGGCGCGTAACGCTTTCTCGGCACCCTGTACGCTGTACTTGGAACGTTGTACTTCAATGATACATACCTTCCTCATTTTCCTCTCCTTCGCTGTGCTCCACAGCATCATGGTTTCCTGGCGGTTTAAGCAGCTCCTGAAGACGGTCCTGGGCGAGCCGTTCATGCAGGCATGGTACCGGCTGCTCTTCACCGTGGTCAGCGCAGTCACGGCGGGGGGCGCCTTCTGGCTTATCCGCCAGGTCCCTGACCGGCATCTCTGGACCGCTCCGGAGGCCCTGGGATGGGTCATGCGCGCTCTGCAGGCGGGCGCGGCCCTCTTCGGCGCGCTGGCATTCCGGTACCTGGACGGCGGCGAATTCCTGGGCATCACACAGTCGTGGCGGGCGCTCTCGGGCAGGCGCAGGGACGGGAATATCGAGGGGCTCACGCAGAAGGAACTGGTCACCACGGGCGTCTACGGCGTCGTGCGCCACCCCCTCTATGTTGCGGGGATCGTCTTCATGACCATGCAGCCGCGCGTCACGCTGAACGGGTTTACGGTAACGTTGCTGGCTGACCTTTATTTCCTCTTCGGCATGCTCATCGAGGAGCGGAGATTCATTGGAATCTTCGGAGATCAGTACCGGAAATATATGAGGGAGGTGCCGAGGATGATGCCGAAATTGTCGCGAAAGGACCGGCGGGGGGAGCGGCAAGGATGAACCGAACGTGGGGAGTTGTGCTGGGAACGGTTGCCGGTGTCGCCCTGGTCTGCGCCTTGTACCTGATCCTGCGGCATGGGGAGCGCTCCGTGAGCGGCGAGTTGCCGCCGGACGTCGCGGCCAAGCTTGATGTCGCCGAGCGTGAGATCATCAGTACGCAGGTGCCGGCGCTCTTCCCCCTGCATTTCCCGCGGGGCGTCGACCGGCTTCGGCTCGAAAGCAGGGAACCGCTTGACGACTCGATCGTGGAACGGGGGGAATTCTCCCTCCCCGATCCCGGCGGCGAATTTCCGGACCGCTTGATCGCTCCCGACGGGTCTGCCTATCTGGAACTCTCCGGCGATGGGGAGGCGGAGCCGGATTCGGTGCTCTGGCTTGTTTCCCTTGTGGCGCAGGAACGACGGCGCTTGCTCTTCTACGGCCCCGAGATCACACTCGACGATGCGCGATGGATCGGAAACGACGTCATCGCGGTTGTCGGTGTGGATAACGGGGCGGACGGGGAATCGGCGTCTGAGGAGGCGATCCTCTGGCTGATCCGGCTCAGGGAACGAGTGGTGTCCATCTACGGAACCTCCGACTCGGAGCGGTGAATCAGCGCGACACGCTCTGCATCACGACGATCTTTCCCGCCCGATGCGCCTGCAACCAGCTTGAAGTTTTCCCGTTCGACTGACGTGGGTTTCCCATCATGCCCAGCCCCCCCGTTCCGCCGGCCGACGGAACAGCCGTATCCGGTTCACTTCATCGTGACGTAGGATTCCATCTTGTTGCTCCCCTGGAGCGCGCTCACGTGATTCGTCCGGCAGGGCGCCGAACATGTGCGACTGGCGCTGTGGAAGAAGGGAGGAGGCACTGACATCGGGTGACGCTCTACAACGAAGAGGGAAAAGGGTCAGGCAGGCTTCTCTTCTGTTTTGAGGGCGCCGATGAAGGGCAGATTGCGGTACTGGTCCGCCATATCCAGGCCGTAGCCGATGACGAAACGGTCGGGAACCTGGAACCCCACATAGTCCAGGGGCACGTCATAGGCGCGATGGGAGGGTTTGTCAAGGAGGACGACGGTCTTGATGCCCGCAGGACCGCGAAGGCGGTAGCGCCTGCACAGCAGGTCCAGGGTCCTGCCGCTGTCCACGATCGTATCGACGAGCAGGAGGTGTTTGCCCGAGATATCCGTGTCGATATCGCGGGTCACGTCGATCGTCTCGCCCGGCCGGGCGCCGCGGTAGCTCGATACGCTGACGAATTCCACGGTCGAGGGAATCGTCAGGGCGCGCATGAGATCTGCGGTGAAGACCGCAGCCGCCTTCAGCACGCAGACCAGGAGCAGGTCCCTGCCTGCATAATCGCGGGAGATACTGCCGGCGAGTTCGGCGACCTTCGCCTCGATGGTCGCCTCGTCGATCAGGATGTCGATATCGTCATACATTGTGCGGAGGAAGCGTGCCGGAAGACCCTGCCTTGCCAAAGATACCCCATACTGTTAAGATTGTAAAGGGGAGGTGAGGATCATGAAAAAGGAAGCATTGCTGGTCATCGACATGCTGAACGACTTCGTCCTGCCCGGCTCGCCGCTGGAGGTCCCCGATACGCGGCTCATTCTGAAGGCTGTCCGGCGGGAGATCGATGCAGCCCATGCGGCCGGGAATCCGGTTATCTACCTCTGCGACAATCATGCTCCCGACGACAGGGAGTTCTCGCGCTTCGGCTGGCCCGCCCATGCGGTGAAGGGAACGAAGGGCGCCGAGGTGGTCCCGGAGCTCAAGCCCATGCCCACGGATATCGTCATCCCGAAGACGACCTATTCGAGCTTCTACGGCACCACCCTCGACGAGGCGCTCCGGAAACTCGGCGTCGACCGGATCCGCTTGACGGGATGCGTGACCCATATCTGCATCCTCTTCACGGCGGCGGATGCGGTGCAGCGGGATTACTTCGTCACCGTGGTGGAGGACGGCGTGGCGGGCCTGGGCCGCGAGGATCACGAGGCCGCGCTCAGGATCATGAAAAACGTGCTGCGCGTCGATCTGGCGCGCGGCAGCGCTGCGACGGGGAAGAAGAAAGAAGCAGCTTAGGAGTTCGGGGTACGGAGTGAGAAGTTGGGAGTTCGGAGACAGGAGAAAGAGCATGTTCTTTACCGCAGATCCGAAGGATATCGTTGACGGCAAGATCACGGACGTGTATTTCGAACGGGCCCTCGCGATCATGAAGGCCCGGAACGTGGACCCCGTGGTGAAGGCGGAGTTCATCGCCAAGAACCTGCCGGAGCAGTGGAAGTGGGCCGTCTTCACGGGGATCGACGAGGCGCTGGATCTCCTGAAGGGCCTCAGGATCAAGGTGAGGGCCATGAAGGAGGGGACGGTATTCTACCCTTACGAGCCGGTCATGGAGATCGAGGGGAGGTACCAGGATTTCTGCGTCTTCGAGACGGCCATCCTGGGGTTGATCTGCCAGGCCTCCGGCGTCGCCACCCGGGCCAGCAGGGTGAAGAAGCTTGCGGCAGACCGGCTGGTGATGAGCTTCGGCGCGCGCCGCATGCATCCTGTTCTCGCGCCCATGATCGAGCGCAACGCCTTTGTGGGCGGCTGCGACGGCGTGGCCGTGGTCAAGTCCGGTGAGCTGATCGGCGAGGACCCCATGGGCACCATGCCCCATTCGCTCATCCTCTGCATGGGATCGACGATCGACGCGATCAGGGCCTACGACGAAGTGCTCGACCCGAAGCTCAAGCGCGTGGCGTTGATCGACACCTTCCAGGACGAGAAGTTCGAAACGATCAATGTGGCCGAGGCGCTCCGGGACCGGTTGTATGCCGTCCGGTTCGACACGCCGGGATCGCGGCGCGGAAATTTTTACCGCATCCTCGAGGAGACGCGGTGGGAACTGAACCTGCGCGGGCTCGGGCATGTGAAGTTCTTCGTCAGCGGCGGCATCACGGAACAGGACATCCCCGGCCTGAACCCGGTGGTGGACGGGTACGGTATCGGAACGTCGATCAGCAATGCGCCGGTGATCGATTTCGCCATGGACATCGTGGAGGTGAGCGGGGAACCGCGGGCAAAGCGCGGAAAATGGTCGGGTAGCAAACGGGTCATCGCCTGCGCGCGGTGCGGCGAACGCAGGATCATCCCGAACGATATCTACGGAAGCAGCTGCTCCTGCGGCGGCGCGTTCAGCGATCTCCTGCAGACGATCCTGGACCACGGTCAGCAGTTCGTGGAGCCCGAGCCGCCTGCGCGGGTCAGGCAGGCGGTGGTGGAGCGGGTGAGGGGACTGGAACTGTAAAAGTCAATTGCTCCCGTTCCGGCCTTTTCCCCAAGGGAGCGAGGCAGGGAAATCAGAAGAGCGATACCGGTTCGGGATCGCTCTTTTATGCTGTCCTCTAGCTGGAGATAACCTTACAGCCACCTTTCTTGCTTGCCCGAAGAAAGGTGGCGCCAAAGAATGGCACCCCGCGACCATTCTGATCCGTCATGCTCGGTCGTCCTCAGGGCATTTCGGAAACTCGCCCTGCGGGCTCAGACATCCGAACTGCTTTTCCTTCGGACTCGGTCGCATACCGGGAATGGTCGCATGGGGAGAGGATCAACGTCCTTAAAGCTTTTCCCCAAATCCCGCATGTCCTCGGAGCGGCCCTACGAAGTTTTCTCACGGCACGGTGACCATGCCGCCGGGAGTCTGGACCTGGTTGAGCGGCCGCTTCCCCGCCTGAACAGGAGCGCCCTGGGGTTTGTACACGAACAGCCAGTCGCTATACTGTCCCTTCCCTTCGAAATCCTTATCCTCTTCGGCGAAATTATATTTTTTCAGCGGTTCCTGCGTGCTCTTGCTGCGCACGCCCACGATGCCCGGACCGAGTGCGGGATCGGTGACGATCTCGAAATTCTCGTTCGTGATCGGGTCCTTGTACTGCCGGCGAAGGTACGGTTTTGTCGTCTGGGGATCCATGAGCAGCGCTTCGATGCTTTTGGGATATGCGCCCCTGGTGAGCTGTATCGGAGCTATCTTTCCGTGCTGCGGCCTCGCTCCCGGGACCTGTGCGGAATGCTTGAGATAATACCGCTCAATGGCATTGCGGTATTCATGGCCGCGGAAGAGAAGCTCCTCTTCGCGCTCCCGGACCGCCATATTGCGCCACGACTTGCCGGCGACGGACATGGCTATGCCGATCACGGCTATGGCTGCGAGCAGCGCCATATACGTGAATCCGCGCTCACCCGGGACGCTTCGGCGGGGACCGGCATTGAGCGGTTTCATTCGATCTTCCCCTGGCTCACGAAGGATCTCCCGCATTCATAGCGGGTCTCGCCGGAAACCGTCTGCGGCCCCTGCGCGGGAGGCTGGTAGAGGTACAGGAACCGCTGCGGTTCCGCGCCGGCCGTAAACGTGAAGGTCAGGACGTTGTTCTTCAGGTCGTGATCGCGATTCGACCAGAGCAGTTTCGATCCCGGCGGCAGGAACTGGACGATACGCGCCTTCACCGGACCGATGGAGGACTGCGCGACAAGCTGGACCGAGGGCGATGCGGCGCTGTCCTCGACTTCGGGCGCCGCAGCCTGGACCGATGAACGGAGAAGGAGCGCGTACAACGCAGTGCTGCCGGCATTCAGCGAGGAGCGGATCAGGGAGAAGGGGATGATCATCGATCTGCCCTTGCCTGAGGCGTCGAAGAGGATGGCAGGCTGCCGGTCGGGCAGGAACGCCGCGGCGCGGGCCCCTTCCTTCGACGGGGAGGAAATCTGGCCGCTCACCGCGATGTTCCCGCTCACGCCGAGGCCCGAATCCTCGGGGACGGTGATGGTCGGCGTACCGCCGGGCAGCGGCGCGCCGAAACGGAAGCCGAGCGCCTCGTCGGCCCTTCGCGTCTGCTCGTCCGATCCCACGACGACGATGCCCGTGCCGGATGCCACGGCATGCTGCAGCGTTTCGTTGGCAAGGGTGGCGCCGTCCGCTTCGAACAGCACAAGGATGTTGAAGAGCCCGCTCTGTGCCTGACTCAGGAAATCGTCGGCCCGCGTCACGACCTTGAGATACAGGCTTTCCTGGTCAAAGGCCTCTTTCAGGATTTTTTCAGCCAGGGCGGATTCGATGGTCGTCGAGTTTTCACCGCCGGTCCAGACCAGGACGCGGAGGAGCGGGGAAGCGCTGCGCACGACCTCGAGGGGGCCGGTCACGGTCAGGGATTGCCGGTCCAGGATCGTTTCCTGCTTCAGCTTGCGTTGTTCGTTCTGCGCGGAAATCTTGAGAAGCACTTCGTATTCGCCCCGGGGGAAACTGATCCGGTCGATGGTCTCCTGACGCTGACCCAGCGCAACAGGAGAAGTTCGCAGAAAGACTACCGGCGCCTCCGGGGTCTTGGCGCGGATCTCGGTGGTGAGGGTCCCCGAGGTCGCGGGCACGTTGCCCGCGTCCCGCGTAACGATCCGGATTGCAAAGGGCATGCAGGGAGCTGTCTTGAGCGGTGTTCCGGCAAGAGAGCCGCGCACCGAGAGGGTCGGTTCCACTTCGATGCCCGTCGCGTCCTGCAGGACCGTTTCGCCGGACGCAGAGCGTGCGCTGATAAGATAGGGGCCCTCCTTCGGATTCCTTACCGGGATGGTCCGGTCGAGCACCCGCTGTTCTCCCGCGGCAAACTCCGGGAAGGTGATCGTTTCGATGGAGGACGTTTTGCCGCCCGGCTCGGACAGCTGGAGCGACAGCACGAGCGGCTTGAACGGCTTGGTGGTGAAATTGGCGATTCGCACCTGGTAGGCAAGCGGCTCATCGGCCGGATAGGACTTCTGCGCGGGCTTGATGTAGAGCAGGCCTGCCGGCACGTCGAGGGAAAGCGAGGCGCTGTTATTGTCCGTCTTCGATTCGGGAAAGGTCGGGTCACCCTGGACGATCGCAAAGAGCCTGCGGTTCCCCGCTTTCGCGGCCAGCTCGTATCGCACGATGGCCACGTGCTGCTTGCCCGGATCGAGGGGCGGAACGGGGAAGCTGCGAATGAATGCGCCTCCTGCGGAAGGATCCCCTTCGTAGAGCGATGCGCGGGAGGGGCCCGCGGGGACGCGTCCGCTGTTCATCACTCCGATGCCCACCTCAAGGGAGGGCTCGGTGATGTCGGCGGCCTGAACGGTGACGGTCAGGTCTGGCAGGAGCGCGCCGTAGAAGAAGCTGGCTTCGCGGGTGCTGCTGCCGGAATCGCTCTCGAGGATGGTCTTCAGCGTATGGGCGCCCTGGCGGACGTTTTCCACGGGAACGGAGAATTGCCAGGTGCCCGCGGTCGGGAGCTTGAATTTCTCCACGCGCCTGCCGTCCAGAAAGAGCTCGACTCTCGTCTTTTCCTTGCCTGCGACGACGGCGGAGACGGTCACCGGCCCTGCAGGCAGGTAGTAGACGGGCTGGTCCGGAGAGACGGCAAGCACGCCCGCATCGCCGATGTCGAAAAGGACGCGGCCCGCGGCAAGCACCGCCGGCTCCGGCGTGAATCCCGCCCCCTCGGGGAGCGGGGCGGTCACTTCGTAGAGAAGCTGCCAGATGCCCATTTGATCGGTGGCGAGGGTGAAAGGAAAGTTCAGGTCTTTGCTTCCGGGGGAGAGCTGGAGAGGGTGCTTTCCCGCAAGCGTGACGGCGCCCAGGGGGCTCACGAGCCGAAGCCGCAGTTCCGCAGACACGGTCTGGCTGGACTGCAGCGTGAGGGACGCGGCAAAGGCGCCCGGCGCTTCGGCGGCGTCCCGGTCAACAGCGGATTTCGTGCAGCGGACCGACGCGCCGAGCACGGGCACCGGGATGGTCCCGTGCGTCGTGCCGCCGGTCCTGGTGGCGAATTCCCAGTCAACGGCATAGGTATCGGCGGGAAGGGATGACGGCACGGGAATGCTGAAGACATGGTCCTTGCTGATCATCTGGAATTGTGAGGCGCCCAGGCCGCTGAAGGAAAAGGACCCGAGCCCGAGATTCCGCGTCTGGAGGCGCACAGTCTGGCCGGGTCGGTACCAGGGCTGGTCGATCCGGACGCCCGCCTTTGCCGCCGTATTCGGCAGTAGTACGCCGCGGCCCACGATCCTGCCGCCTGCCAGGTGAACGGCGTACCCCAGCGGTTTGTTTTCCTGCGCCTGCACCTCGAAGGAAACGATGATACGGTCCTGATCCAGGGAGAAAAACTTTTCCTGTCCCTCGGTGCGCGCCACAAGGTCGTACCTGCCCTCTGCGCCGGGAAGCCGCGTGATCTCCAGGCTCAGTCTGTTCCGGTCTCCAATCCGCTCGAGCAGCGGAGGAGCAACGGCAAGCCTGGCCGGACCGGCTGCGCGGGGCTGTTCAGCGCGCGCGATGGGCTGGGCAGGAGCAGCCTGCTGGGGCACGAAGAACCATCCTTCAGCCGTCTCGGCGGGCGAGGAAGAAATCGGCCGCCGGTGGGCGTCGAAGAGCAGATACTCCAGATGATAGATGCCGGGCGGCAGCGTGGGGGGCAGGGAATAGGCATACTCCACCGGGACTTCCCGGAGCGGCGGAACACTCAGCGGAACGGTCTGTTCGTCGATCGCCTTGTCGAGGTTCGGCCCCATGACGGCGATACGCACCGAAGCCGCCGCTGCCCGTTCTCCTCCCCGCACCGTGATCCTGGCGCTGAACCTTTCGCCCGGCTTGACCGGAGCTGCCCCGCCGCGCGATTTTGCCCACAGGAGCATGCCGCGAAGGAGGGCCAGTTCGTCCTGTTCGAGGGACGCCTGGCCGAAGAGCGTATCGCTGAAGAGATCCGAGACCACTACCCATCCCTTGCCCACCGGGTAGAGCGCGAGGGTCGGCATGCCGTCGATGCGGCTCAGCAGCACCGATGACCCGGCAGGAAGGACGCGGAGATAGCCGTCCGTTTCCACGGCCGGATTCGGCCGCCTCATGCCCGACAGGATCGGATGGGACGCCTGGATCAAAGATGACCGAAAAAGGGGGCCGCTGTCCTCGGTCCACCCGGCGCCGTCCACGGCGGGAGAGCCGTCAGGAACGGGAAGAGCAGCCAGGTCGGCTCCCCGCTGCTGGCTGAAGCAGAGGATGATGCCGCCGGTCGTGGCATAGCGGGCGAGCCCGGCCCGGAACAAGGGCGAGGAGGAGAGTCCCGCGAGGCCGCCTGAGGGGATGATGAGCAGGGGTTTCATCGCGGCGAGAGCGGCCACCGTGTCGGGATCGACAAGGGTCGCCGACTCCTGGAATTCCGCCAGGAGGGCCGTCCACTCGGCGTAGCCGCCGCTCCGGAGCACCGCCGCGTCGGGCGCCGCTTCCTTTTCTTCGTCCAGAACCAGGCCGACGACCCCTTTCTTCATTCCCGTGCGGAGCGACCAGCGGGGCTCGGCTGGACGGACAGGCGTCCGGACAAGGATGCCGTCCCAGGGACCGCCGGGATGGTCTCCGCCTGACTGGAAATAGGGGGTAAGGTCGTGGACGTCGTGCTGCGCCCCGGCAGGAGAAGCGCTGAAGATGCAGATGCAGGAAAGCAGGAGTACGATGATGGTTTTCATGGAATGTGAACTCATGGGCGAACCGGGTGATGTGAACTGCCAGCCCTATGACGTGAAAACGTCGGATGCCGATTGTCTTGGTAACTGTCTCAGATGAGACGGGTACAACTGACCGAAGGGGAATTCTCCGTGCGCGCTGCGCGGCCTGACGACCACCCCGTTCGGGTGATTCTCCTCAGCGTCCTCTGCTGCTCTGCGAGAGACGCCGTTTACCCCGCTTCTGCTTTTTTCCCAGGGGTCTACTCGATGAACGTAACCCGGTTGATCTCCTTCAGCGTCGTCTCTCCGGCAAGGACCTTGGACACCGCAGACTGGCGGAGCGTGGTCATGCCCTCGCTGATCGCGGCCTTGCGGATCTCCGATGAGGGCCGCTTCTCGAGGATCATCTCGCGGATGCGGTCCGAGAGGTCCAGGAATTCGGTGATCGCCTTCCGGCCGCGGAAGCCCGTGAAATTGCATTCCTTGCAGCCCACGGCCTCGGCGAAGAGGTGGTCAGCGTAGCGGTCGACTTCGATCGCCGATTCCTCCAGCTCCTTCCGCGTGTGTTTCGCCGTCTTCTTGCAGCGCGGGCAGAGGATGCGCACGAGGCGCTGCGCCAGAATGCAGTTGAGCGCCGACACGAAATTGTACGGTTCGATGCCCATGTTCAGGAACCGTCCGAGCACGTCGAAGGCGTTGTTCGCGTGGACGGTCGTGAAGACGAGATGGCCCGTGAGCGCCGATTGCACGGCGATCTGCGCCGTCTCGGCGTCCCGGATCTCGCCGACCATGACCTTGTCCGGGTCGTGGCGCAGGATGGACCGGAGGCCGCGGGCGAAGGTGAGGCCCTTCTTCTCGTTCACCGGGATCTGGGTCACGCCGCGGAGCTGGTACTCCACCGGATCCTCGATGGTGATGAACTTGTCTTCGCCCGTGTTGATCTCCGTCAGGGCAGCGTAGAGCGATGTGGTCTTGCCGCTTCCCGTGGGGCCGGTGACCAGCACCATGCCGTAGGGTTCGCGGATGCTCTTGCGGAAGCGCCGGAGGTCGGTCTCGTCGAATCCCAGGGCTTCCAGCCGCAGGCCGGTCACGCCGGCGGTGATGGATTCCTTGTCGAGAATACGGATCACGATATCCTCGCCGAAGGCGGCGGGCATGATGGAGACGCGGAAGTCGATGGTCTTGGCGGCCGTGCGGATCTTGAACCGGCCGTCCTGGGGCACGCGGCGCTCGGCGATGTCCAGGTCGCTCATGACCTTGATGCGGGAGACGATCGCGCTGTGGAACTTGATGTCGATCGGTTCTGTGGCGGAGTAGAGCACGCCGTCGATCCGGTACTTGATCAGCACGTTCTTGTCCGTGGCCTCGATGTGGATGTCGCTGGCGCGGCGCTGGAGGGCGTCGAAAATCGTGGTGTGCATCAGCTTGATGATCGGGCTCTCGTCCTTCTCGATCGTCTCGAGGGAGAGCATCTCTTCGCCGCCGTCCTCCTGCTCCTTGACGAGATGGAACTTGAAATCCTCGGATACGGCCTGGAGGACCCGCTCCGAGGAGCCGCTCTTCTGGAGCGTCGCCTGGATCGACGACGGCGTGCTGACGCAGACCTCGATCTGGCGCTGCAGCAGGAGCTCAAGCTCGTCGATCAGCGGAATGTTGGTGGGATCGGCGACGGTGACCACGAGCACCTCGCCGGCGTCTTCGATGGGCACGAACTGGTACCGCTGCATGATGTCCACGGGGATGGTTTCGAAAAAGCGGGGCGCGATCCGGAACTCGGAGAGGTCCTGGTAGCGGAGGCCGCGCTGCTCGGCAAGGGACTGGGCAAGCTGTTCCTCGGTGATCAGGCCGTCGGCCATGAGGATTTCACCGACGCGCTTCGCCCGGTTGTCGCCTGCGGCGATCGCCTCGTTGATGCGCGCTGCGGACACGATCCCCTTGGCGGCGAGGATTTCCCCGAGCCGCCGTCTGCGGAAGGACGTCATCGTATGTTCGCCCCCATTTCGAAGATCGGAAGGTAGAGCGCCACCACGATCACCGCGATCACGATGCCCATGACGAGCATGAGCACCGGCTCGATCATGGTCGTCAGGATCGTGAGGCGGTTCTCCACTTCCTGTTCATAAAAGTCCGACACATCCTCGAGCATCTGCGGCAGATCGCCCGACGATTCGCCCACTTCGATCATGCGCACCGTCATGTCCGGAGCAAGGCGCGTCTGCTCGAATGCCGTGGCAAGGCTGACGCCCTCGGTCACCAGCGTGCGGACCTCCCGCAGCCGCCGGCCGATGACGCGGTTGGCGATCACGCCGGCCGTGGTCTCCAGCGCCTGCATCAGCGGAATGCCGCCGCGCAGGACCGTGGCGAGCGTGCGGGTGAGCTGGGCGAGGACGTACTGGATCGTGACGGAACGGAGGAAGGGAATGCGCAGCACCAGCGCATCCATCGCCTGTTTGCCCGATTCGGTCCTGCGCCACGAATAGAGCGCCACGCCCCCGCCGATGGCGGCGAGGAACAGGAAGGGAGCCGAGGTGGTCAGAAAATGCGTGAACGCCATCAGCATCATCGTGAGCTTCGGCAGCTTCGCTCCCTGCTCGCTGTACATTTGCGTAAAATTAGGAATGA
This sequence comes from Nitrospirota bacterium, assembly GCA_021814615.1. Classification (GTDB taxonomy): domain Bacteria; phylum Nitrospirota; class UBA9217; order UBA9217; family UBA9217; genus JAKAHZ01. The sequence continues at coordinate 44,135 of JAKAHZ010000011.1, forward strand.
TATAGAGGAAAAATAATAATAAAACGGCAGTAAGAGCGACAACCAGAAACACGGGATAGGCAAGCGCGGTCTTGAGCTTGCGCTTGATGGCGAGCATCCGCTTCTGGTAGTCGATGAACCGTTTGAGCACGTCAACGAGCGCGCCGCTCTGCTCTCCCGCCCGGACGGTGGCCGTATAGAGCGGCGGGAACAGGACGGGGTTGGCCGCAAGGGCGTCCGAGAGGGCTGTCCCGCCCTTGACCGCTTCGATGACGCCTCCCAGGGCGGTCTTGAGGGCCGGTTTTTCCATGCGCCGGTGAAGTATCTCGAGGCCCTGAAGGATCGGCAGGCCGGCCTTGATGAGCGTCATGAATTCCTGGTTGAAAAGCAGGAAATCCTTCTCGTTCGCCTTGCCGCCGACGAACCCCAGGCCGGCAGACTTCTTCTGCATCTCCAGAACGAGATAGCCCCGTGTCTCGAGCTGCTGGCGCGCGTCCGCGGTCGTTGCCGCCATGATTTCGGCGTTGACCGAGGTGCCGTCCTCGCGCATGGCCTTATACGTGAACAGAGGCATACCCTCTGATATTACAGAGATTATGGGGGGAAGTCAATGCAGGGGAATTTCAACGGCCTCCTGCAGACGCCGGCCGCAGGAAGGCGGGCAGGCTTCCAGCCTCAACCCCCTTTTCCCGCCGCATCGATGATCGCTGCCGCGACTTCTTCGTGCGTCAAACCGTCGCAGGGGATGGTGATTTCGGCGTACCGCCGGTAGAGCGGTCGCCGTTCGTTGAAGAGGTCCGCAAAGGTCTGACCCGGCCGTTTGGCAAGTCCGCGGGTGCCGAAATCGCCCACGCGCGCCTCCAGGGTGGCGATGGACGCTTCGAGGTATACGACGATACCGCGCTTTGCAAGATGCTTCATTGCGGGATCGCTGTACGCGGCGCTGCCTCCGGTGGCGATGACGTGGTTCCCGATATCGAGCTCGAGGAGAATGCGCTCCTCGATCCGCCGCAGCGCGAGGTATCCGTCGCGGTCGACGATGTCCTGGAGCGGCCGGCCCTCCGCGGTCTGGATCAGGAGATCGGTATCCACGAAGTCGCGCGCCGTCTGCTTGGCCAGGATCACTCCGACGGTGCTTTTCCCGGAGCCGGGCATGCCGATCAGAACGATGTTGGAACGGGGATGCGTCACGGGAGCCTTTCGTGATCCGGGAATGCGGGAAGGCTCAGCGCTGCCGGCCCGGCTCGTGGGTCCGGTATGCGGCGCCGTTCTTGCCGCTGGTCTTGACCGCGTACATGAGATGGTCGGCGCGGGCGATCAATTCGTCGATGGAACATGCATGACGGCAGGTGACTGCGCCGATGCTGAAGGTTACAGGCCACCGGTTGCGCGTGACCACGTCGCGGAGCAGCTCGTGCAGCTTGCCGATGACCGTCTTCGCCTGTTCCTCGTCCGTTTCGGTCATCAGGACGGAGAATTCGTCGCCGCCCAGGCGGGCGACCAGGTCCGTGGAGCGAACGTGCGTGCGCATGCAGGAGGCGACGGCGTTCAGCAGGCGGTCCCCCGCGCTATGGCCGAGGGTGTCGTTCACGATCTTGAAATTGTCGATATCGATATAGGCGAGCGTGAAGGGACGCTGGGACCGGGCGGTCCGGTCGACCTCCATCCCGGCCAGCTCATAGAACGCCCGGCTGTTCATTGCGCCCGTCAGATGGTCGGTCCTGGCCAGGGCACGCTCCCGGTTCAGCATGATCCTGATCTGGGCCAGAGAAATCGCGACGATCAGGAAGATGGCCATGATCATGAGCGCATTCCATATGGCGATCAACGGGCTGGAAAAGACGTGGCCGGCGACGAAATCGGCGAGAAACCAGACCCCGGCGGCCAGAACGGAGAGGATTGCCGCCGGCGTTCGTCCGCCGAACCAGGCGGTGAGCATGATCGGGAGGAGGTAGAAGACGGAAAAGGCGATCTCAAAGCCTGTCCGGTAGTCCAGGAATCCGATGACGGCCACGCACAGGATGCCGATGATGAAGACCATGTCCGGCGACAGACGTTCGAGAGTACCGGAAAATGCGTCAAGGGGATTTCGCACCATGGCCAATCCTACCGGAGGCTCTTCCAGTATCCCTTCTGATGGGAGATGACGGTCCTGATGACCCTGTCGGCCTTCGGCGCGTCCAGAACTGGCACGGTCCAGCGGGGTCCCGTCAGGGCTTCCAGTACCGAGCGGACGCCCTCGCGGAGGCCGTCGGGATTATATCCGCCTTCGAGGGCGAGCAGCATCTTGCCGCCGCAGCACGTATCGGCGATCTCGCGCGCGATCGTCGCAAGGTTGCCGAACCCGCTGCCGGTAAGCTCCATGCCGCCCAAGGGGTCCTGCACATAGGGATCGAACCCCGCCGACACGAGCACGAGCTCGGGCCGGTATTCGAGGGCGATGGGCTTGAGCACCCGTTCGTACACTGCCGCGTATTCTCCGTCGCCGAAGCCGGCGGGGAAAGGGACATTGACCGTGAATCCTTCGCCCTTGCCTGCGCCGACCTCGTCGAAATCCCCTGTGCCGGGGTAATGGGGAAACTGGTGGGATGAAAAATAGAGAACGTCCGGGCGGTCGTAGAACGCCCGCTGCGTGCCGTTGCCGTGGTGGAGGTCCCAGTCGACGATCAGGACGCGCCGGACACCGCGCTGCTCGATGGCGTATTCCGCGGCGATGGCGATGTTGTTGAAGAGGCAGAATCCCATGCCGCGGCCGGGCTCGGCGTGATGGCCAGGCGGCCGGACGAAGCAAAAGACCGGGTTCAGAGCGGTGGGTGCGGGGCTCGGAGCAAGGATCGCGTCGACGGCGTTCAGGAGGCCGCCTGCGGCCAGGCGGGCGACCTGGTAGGACCTGGCGGAAAGGGCCGTATCGCCGTCGATGCGGGTGAAGGCCTTGCCGTCGCTCCGGGAGAGCTCCTCGATATAGAAGGGATCGTGGACCAGTGCGAGCTCATCCTCCGTGGCCGGGCGCGGCTCGATGCGCGGGAGCTCGCGGAACTCCCTGTCCAGGAGATCGTGGATCACCCGGAGGCGGTTGGGGCTCTCGGGATGATGGTCCCCGGCGCTGTGCTCAAGGTACCGGTCGTCTCTGACGATGGCGAGAGTCATGGAGATTCAGAAGGGGAGACGCGGCGACGCGATGACGCGGAGAAACAGCATTCATCAAGATATTCTTCGTTCTATCTCCGTGTCTCCCCGTCTCCGTGTCTGTTTATTTACCCTTCGACTTCTTTTTCGAAGACTTGGATTTCTTCGTGGTTTTTTTTGCCGGCGCTGCCTTGGGCTTCGGCTTCGCTTTGCATTCCTCGTAAGCTTTCTGGAACTTTTCCGCCTCGCGCGTTTTCTCTTCGAGATACTGCGACAGCTTGGCATTGTCCTGCTTCAGCGCTTCCACTTCCTTGAGCGCGGCGTCCCTCGCCTGGCGGGCCTTGTTGCCGTACACGAAACTGATGATCAGGAGTATCGTGACCACCGCTGCAAGTGAAATGAAGATGAGCTTTGCCTTCTGGTTCTCGTCCATTGCGCTGCGTTCCGGTCTGAGATC
>JAKAHZ010000110.1 GCA_021814615.1 Nitrospirota bacterium
ATAGAACAGGTGCGCTTGCGCAAGTCTCGCCTCAGCTTTTCCCATAGCCCCTGCATCCCGTGAAGAGGACCGCGCGCCAGCATGGATCGGCAAATGCGTTACGATGGGCCATCAATCCCGGCAGCCACAGCCGAGCCCGTTTTCGGGCGAGGGAAAGTGCTGCGCCGGCCGGCAGAATCCGATTGCGAAATGAGCCCAACATGCTTTGCGGCCTCTGAACCGGGATGCAGAAAAAAAACCGACTTTCGTTTCCGAGAGACAAACGACACAGAAGCAAAGGTAAGTCTCCTCAGCTTTTCCCATAGCCCCTGCATCCCGTGAAGAGGACCGCGCGCCAGCATGGATCGGCAAATGCGTTACGATGGGCCATCAATCCCGGCAGCCACGGCCGAGCCCGTTTTCGGGCGAGGAACGTGCTGCGTCGGCCGGCAGAATCCGAAGCGAAATAAGCCCAACATGCTTTGCGCGGCCTCTGAACCGGGATGCAGAAAAAACCGGCCCTCGTTTCCGAGAGACACAACGACAAAGAAAAAGGGGAGAGCACAGACCCTCCCCTTTTCCTCCCGGTACCGCCGCGGCAATTCTCCCGAATCACCGCGTTCCGTTATTCTTTTTCCCTTGCGCCAGAGGGAGCTAACCGGAAGATCCTTTTAGGCCACAAGCGGATGCAATCCCCTGCTCTTCAGGCTGCCTTCTTCAATTTTTCCACCATCGTTTTGAGCAGTGTCTCGTCCTCTTTCAATTCGTCCCTGCTTTTTTTCCTCATGCTGCCCGAAGCGATCAATTCCCTGATCTGCGGGATGGCGGTCAATTCCAGCTCCTCGACCAGCAGATCACGCTCCTTCTTTTCCAGGTTGACGATCATAGGGTTCACCTCTTTTCTCCGCAGCTCGCATTGCTATTCATAGTATATCACCGCGAATCAGTAGGCCAGGGAACGAAAAAACCCTCCGCTCCCTGCTCCTTTGGTGGTAGTTTGGCATGGTCGAGCGCCTGCGGTTCCAGGGACTTGACCGGGCCATGGGGATGCGATATTGTGCTTCGAACAGACGTAAACATCATCCATCACGTGTAAGAAAGAATGAAGCATATGAACGTTATTTCCATCGGCGGCGGAAGTCTGAGAAAACTCCAGACCCTTCCCATTGACCGGTACATCGTCAAACTGGCCGGTAAGCGCTCGCCCAAAGCGCTCTTCATTCCCACGGCGAGCGGCGATGACAAGGAGTACTGCGAGACCTTCGATCGCGCGTACGGGACCCTGCTCGGGTGCCGGACCGATCACCTGCTCCTGTACCGAAACCCTTCGGACAGAAAGGCGGCGGCGCGCAAGATCGCGGCTGCGGACATCATCTACGTGGGCGGCGGCAACACGCTCCGCATGATGAGGATGTGGCGCAAGCTCGGGATCGACAGGATGCTGCTCCAGGCGGGCCGCAAGGGAACGGTGCTCGCGGGCCTGAGCGCGGGAGCCATCTGCTGGCACGCCTGGGGCCATTCCGATTCCCGAGCCTATTCAGGCAAAAAGAGCTGGGCCTATATCAAGGTCCGCGGCCTCGGCCTGATGCCGGGCCTCTACTGTCCGCACCTGGACGGTGAGAAGCGGCATGCATCGTTCAAGGCCATGGTCGCCCGCGAAAGGATGACCGGCATCGCCTGCGACAATTTCGCCGCCATTCACTACGGTACGAACGGCGCAAAGTGCGTTTCCGCACGGAAGAATGCCCGGGTGCATATCTATTCTCTGACAAACGGCAAGGTCTCCGTCAACAGTTTCAAGAGCCGGGAGAAGATCGATCTGAACACGTGAGAGGTACGATGTCCAGGGAAGGAGCAAGAACGCGATCCTTGCTCATCGTCATGGCCGGCCTGCCCGGTACGGGTAAGACCGCCGTTGCGACGGCGCTGGGCAAAGCCATCGGCGCAACAGTGCTGAACAAGGACATGATCCGGCAATCCCTCTTTCCTCCCGGGGAGATCGACTATTCCCGCAGCCAGGATGATCTCTGCTTCCAGGTGCTCTTTTTGCTCGCGGAATATTCCCTCGCGAGAAAACCGGGACACCCCGTCATCATCGACGGCAGGACCTTCTCCAGGGCCGACCAGGTGAAGCAGATTTCGTCCTGGGCGGCAACGCTCAAGATGAAACCGATATTCATTGAATGCCGGTGCGACGACGCAGTTGCCCGGGAACGTCTCGATCATGATCAGCGGACCGGCGCCCATCCTGCTGCGAACCGTTCCTTCGGCCTCTACCAGGAGTTGAAGGCAGCGGCAGAGCCGATCGAGCCCGAGCATCTCGTCATCGATACAGGACGGGAATCCCTGGAACAATCCGTTGCCGCCTGTCTTGCCTATTTGAACGCTGTCCGATGAGAAAATCTCTGGCTTTCCGGCGTTCGGGGGGATTATCATTGACTCAGGTTCGAACAGGAACCATCGAAAAGGTGATCCATGCAGAATGATCTGAAATTCCCGTCATGCGGATCGGCCTGAGCGCCGGCAAGCGGCCCCGGCGGGAGCCGCGCCAATGCGCCGCAGGCAGAGGAGATCCGTCAGTCGATCAGAAAGAAATACACCGAGGCCAGCCGCTCGGTTTCCGGCCTCTTCTCTTATCCCACAGGCAGGGAAGGAGCGCTGAACCTGGGGTATGATCCCGGCATGGTGGAAGCAGCAGATCACGGCCTGCTCGAATCCTTCTGCGGCGTGGGCAATCCCTTTTCCCTCTTCCCCATTCAACCGGGTTCCGCGATCCTCGACATCGGTTGCGGCGGCGGTTTCGATCTCTACATCGCAAGCAGGAAGACCGGCCCCACGGGCAGCGTCGTCGGCGCGGACCTGACCGAGGCGATGGTCGTCCGGGCGCGTGAGAACCTGTCGCGCGCCGGCGTTACCAACGCACGGGTGCAGAAGGTGGAGTCCGAGTTCCTCCCCTTTGCGAACGAACAGTTCGACGCGGTCATCTCGAACGGGGTCATCAATCTTTCCCCTGCAAAGAACATCCTCTTCGCCGAAATTTTCCGGGTGCTGAAACCCGGCGGCCGGTTCGGTTTCGCGGACATCGTGCTGGAGAAGGACCTGCCGCCGGACATGGCGGCGAGCGCCGACGCCTGGGCGCAATGAATCGGCGGCGCGGTCCCGGTCGGGGACCATCTGCTCGCGCTCCGGGCCGCGGGGTTTTCCGAGATCCTCTTCACGTCCATGACCGGCGTGCGCACTTCGCCCTACACGGAAGGCGCACTCTTCCGCGCGAAAAAGAACGCTTCATGAAGCAATGATCGGTCATGGCTTGGAGACTGCGGGGATCGCCGTGTCTGAATCCCAGAGCTTTCGCAACCTTTTCCCATCGAGAACCCTATTCCCCCTGCTCCTTTTTCCTGATTAACAGCCCTGAAGTCGAAACCAGCACCTGAAACTCCTCGGCGCTGTTCGTATTGATGAACGTGGCGGAACCGTATTCTGCGTCGAGGAGGGGATTCAGCATCCTGAATTTCTTGCGGATCTCGAACATGTCCATAGACTTGTCAGCAGCAAGGGAAAAAACGGTATGGACCTTTGAGGTCTCATCGCTTACGGCGGCGTATCTGCCGGACACCCGGTCGAGTTCGTAGGAGGTATGCAGCCCAAGGATGTTCACCCAGGGCTTCCACTTGAGGATGTGCGCGTCGACGTACAGTTCGTCCCCGGCAAGAGAGAAAGTCTTCCTGCTCCCGTCGGCCAGGATGATTGTGGCACGGAACTGCTGCGGCCCCAGGGGTTCGACCTTCACCAATGCGGCAAGATCCTCGCGGGTCAGCGCGCGGTATCCCTGGATGGCCACGGTAATCGTTCCGAAAAGCGCGGACAGGGAAAGCATGAGGAGCGCTACGAGCAGGCTGATGATCGTGGCGATGATCTTTTTCTTCTTCGCCGTTGCGATCGTGACGACCAGGAAGATGAGGCCCAGGAGAAGGAAGAGCATCGCGGAAATGACAAGCGGATTGGATAAAGACATGCGTCCTCCGGTGTGCAGATCATTGGAAAAGAACCTGCTACGGCGTGCGCCACAGGTCCTGGCTCAGTCTATCCAGGAACAGCGACCCGATCAGGAACGCTCTCCAGAGCATGACAACTGCCGGAATGAATACGCTCCGGTCGGTCGTCATGCCGAAAAACGCCGCTGCGATGGAGCGCACACGAGTCTATCAAATCCCTCCCCATTTGTAAAATGAAATTGACTCAGCTGTATTATAGAAATATACTGACGGCACTATTTGTACGTTGCAGGATGAGAATAACGCCATGACCACCACCCTTGCCATCAAGATCGACATCGACACGGACCGCGGCACGCGGATCGGCGTGCCGAACCTGCTCCGGCTCTTCGACGAGTTCAACATCAAAGCCACCTTCCTCTTCTCCCTCGGCCCCGACAACACCGGCAGGGCGATCAAGCGCATCTTCCGGCCCGGATTCTTCAGCAAGGTCTCGCGCACCAGCGTGGTCAGCACCTACGGCATCCGGACGCTCATGAACGGCGTGCTCCTGCCCGGGCCGCATGTGGGCAGGAGGAACGAAGCCGTCATGCGCGACGTGCAGGCACGGGGACACGAAGTGGGCATCCACTGCTACGATCACATCCGCTGGCAGGATGGGCTCGTGAAGATGTCCTTGGACGAGGTGCGGAAGGAGTTCGGCAAGGCAAAGGATGAGTTCGAACGCATCTTCGGGGAGCCTGCAAAGACCGCCGGAGCCGCGGGCTGGCAGGCGAATGCGTTCAGCTGCTCGGTGGAGGACGAGTCGGACCTGCTTTATGCGAGCGACGGCCGGGGGACCGGCCCGTTCTTCCCCCGCATTGAAGGCACAATATTCAAGACGCTCCAGGTCCCTACAACGCTCCCGACGCTCGATGAGTTGCTGGGCCGGCCGGAATATCCTGACGACAGGATCGCGTACCACTACCTTTCCCTGCTCAGGCCCGATGCGCCGAATATCCTGACCATCCATGCGGAACTGGAAGGCATGCGCCATGTCGGCCTTTTCCGGTCGCTCCTCCACATGCTCCGCGAAAGGAAGGTAACGATCGTGCCGACGGGGATGGTCGCTCAAGAGGCGCTGAAAGCGGCAGCAACCGTGCCAGTCTGCGATCTTATCCAGGGGACGGTGGACGGACGGTCCGGAACGCTGGCAGTGCAGGGGATGGCAAAGAAATAATCACATGATGACGCGGATAATGCGGATAAATGCGGATCGAACGAACGTCAGACCCGCGCAAGTCTGTCATTGCGAGCGACCGAAGGGAGCGCGGCAATCTCGTCGTTAAATCTTCTCTGCGCCTCTGCGGCTCTGCGAGAGACAAGCCTTTGCCACGAAGACGCGAAGACTCAAAAACGTTTGGATGCGGATGGGCAAATAACTACGAGATTGCTTCGTTGCTGCGCTCCTCGCAATGACAGGGTCAGCACGCATTGATCCGCCTCTCGCTACCTCTCCCACGCTTTATCCGTGTCCGCAATGAATTGCCGTTCATCTTCGCGCCCTTCGCGCCTTCGCGGTTCCAAGGCTTATCCGTGTCGCTATGCTTTTGAAACTAGGCCGCGTCATTCCGCCTTTATCCACGTCCCATCTGCTCCTTTCTTTAGCAGTTCCAAGATTCATCCGTGTTCATCAGATTTTATCCGTGTCCAATGTCCATAAGTATTGCCGTTCATCTTCGCGCCCTTCGCGCCTTCGCGGTTCCAAGGTTCATCCGTGTCCCACATGCTTCTGAACTAATCCGCGTCAATCCGCGTCCCCTGATGCTTCTTGCCTTCATGTCTCGACGGTCATCGCGACTTTCTCCGGATTTTTCCCCGTTTTCTCCCGTTTTCGCCTCTTTACCTTTGACATACCGCCGGGCTTTAGTTATAGTAATAATGTCTTCCGTCCATTTTCCCCCGAACAAAGGAGCTCGTGCATGATCCCCACCGTTGAGTGGAAGGACGGCATCGTGAAGATGCTGGACCAGACCAAACTGCCCCTTGAGGTCGTCTACGCGGACTGCAGGGACTACCAGACCGTGGCGCAGGGCATCAAGGAACTCTGGGTGCGCGGCGCGCCGGCCATCGGCGTTTCCGCTGCCATGGGCCTCGCCCTGGGCGCGCGCCAGATCGACGCTCCGGATTTCGATTCCTTCTGGCCGAAATTCGAGGCGATCTGCGCGGAAATGGCGGCTACGCGGCCCACTGCCGTGAACCTCTTCTGGGCCATCGAGCGGATCAAGCACTTCGTTCAGGCAAACAAGGACAAGAGCATCGACGCCATCCGCGAGCTCCTGGTGAGGGAATCGCAGCGCATGATCGACGAGGACATCGCCACGAACCGCCGGATGGGAGCATACGGCGCCGCCTTCGTCTCCGACGGCGACAATATCATCACCCACTGCAACGCCGGGTCCATCGCCACGGCGGGCTACGGCACTGCCGAGGGCGTGATGCGCGCCGCGGTGGAGCAGGGCAAGAACATCCATGTCTGGGTCGACGAGACGCGGCCCGTGCTCCAGGGCGCCCGGCTCACCGCCTGGGAACTGATGGAGGAGAAGATCCCCTGCACCCTGGTCACCGACAACATGGCGGGCTATCTCCTGTACCACGACCAGGTGGACCTGGCCATTGTCGGCGCAGACCGCATCGCCAAGAACGGCGACGTGGCGAACAAGATCGGCACCTATCCGCTTGCCGTGCTCTGCAAGGAGCACGGGATCCCCTTCTATGTTGCGGCGCCCTTCTCCACCATCGATTTCGCGACCGAGACGGGACCCGACATTCCCATCGAGGAGCGCAATCCCCGCGAAGTCACCCATGTGCTCGGCAAGACCCAGATCGCGCCCGACAATGTGCAGGTCCTGAATCCCGCCTTCGATGTGACGCCGGCGCGGTACATCACGGCCATCATCACGGAGAAAGGCGCGTTCCGGCCCCAGGACCTGCATCACCTGGCCGATCCGAAGCGCGACCCCGAGCGGTTCCGGATCACCGAGTAAGAGCCCCCTCACATGTGAACGCCCGGCCAAACCTGCCGGGACCGGAGTGTGCGATGAAACAGACCGCCTTGAACGCGAACCATGTCCGTCGAAAGGTGAAGATGGCTGAGTTCCAGGGATGGAGCCTCCCCGTCCAGTTCACCGATCTCGAGGACGAACATCATGCCGTGCGCGCCGCTGCGGGCCTCTTCGACGCGGGATTCCTCGGCAGGCTCGAACTGTCCGGCCCCGGCGCCATCGCTCTCCTGCAATCCCTTTTCACGCGGAAGGTTGATGACCTTGCCGACGGCACGGTCCTCTACGGCCTGTTCTGCGATGACGAAGGGTTCATCATCGACAATGCGCTGATCATGAAAAAACCGTCGGGCAAGAACGGCCCCCGGTTCCTGATCACGACCAACCCCGGAGCCGCGTCGGCAGTTCAGGCATGGATCTCCGGCAAGAAGGGTTCCGACGCGGTCCTCTCGGACCGCACCGCAGAAATCGCGCAGCTGGCGCTCCAGGGTCCTGCTGCGGACCAGGTGCTGGAAAAGCTGGCGGGGACGCATCTCAAGAAGCTCAAAGAAAAGAAGGCCCGGGAACTCACCCTGGCGGGCGCGCAGGTGCTCGTCTCCCGGACCGGATATACCGGAGAACGGGGTTACGAACTGTTCGTTCCTGCCGTTTCAGTTGAAGCGCTCTGGGAGGCGATCCTCGAAGCAGGCAAGAACCTCGGGGTCCTTCCCTGCGGCATGATGACCCGCGAAATCCTGCGCATGGAAGCGGGCTTTGCCCAGCAGGGCAACGAGATCGACAAAACCCGCACGCCGGTGGAGACGGCCCTCTTGGCCGTCGTGGACCTGTCCAAGGACCAATTCGTCGGGAAGGCGGCAATCGAGAAACGCAAAGCGGCGGGCGCGGAAGAAGCCCTCGTGGGATTCGAGCTCCTGGACAAAGGCATCCCGAAGCTGGGCGGCACGATCTTCTCGGAGAACCGCGAGATCGGCACCGTGACGAGCGGAAGCCACTCCTATCACCGCCGCAGGGACATCGGGCTGGGATACGTGAAAAAGCGGTATGACCAGCCGGGCCAGGAGGTCGAGATCGAAGTGAAGGACCGCGAGGTTGCCGCCAAGATCGTCCACCTGCCCTTCTACCACAGGAAATAGCGGTCCTTCCCCCCGGGGGCGCGTTCCGCCCCCTGCAGAACCGTTCTTCCCAAACCCTGTTATAATTCGTCCTGTTCCCGGTCTCCTACTTTTCCCCCGCGTGTATTTGTGGTACTATCCACTCATGACAACCAAAAAAACTGTTATTCCCGTTAAGGGCATGACCTGCGTGAACTGCGCAGCAGCGATCCAGAAGGACATCTCCAAGCTCGCCGGCGTGACGAACGCCAACGTCAATTTCGCCAACGAGAAGGCCGTGGTGGAATTCGATCCGTCGTCGGTGGGTTTGCCGAAGTTCATCGACACGATCAACGAGCTGGGCTACCAGGCGGTGACCGAAAAGATCACAATCCCGGTGATCGATCTCGACGTGTCGCGCGCCCCCGAACTGGAGCGCGTAGTTTCCGCCATCGACGGCCTGCTGTCGTCGCGCGTGAACGCAGGCGCCGGGAGCGTGGAGATCGAGTACGTGCCCGGCCAGGTCAGCCTCCGGGACATCCGTCGCGCCATCGAGAAGGAGGGCTTCCGCCTGCCCGAGCAGGTCGAGGGCCGCTCCGCCCTGGATATCGAGAAGGAAGCGCGGGAACGCGAGCTCCGGGAGCTCAGGAACAAGCTCATCGTGAGCGCTGCCCTCTCCGCACTCATCATGATCGGCAGCCTCCAGGACATGATCCCGGGCATGGATTTCGTGCCCCGCAGGACCATGTGGTTTCTCCTCTTCCTCCTGACCACGCCGGTCCAGTTCTGGGCAGGCCGCCACTTCTACCAGAACGCCTGGGCGTCGATCAAACACGGCAGCACGAACATGAATACGCTCGTCGTGGTCGGCACATCAGCCGCCTACGGGTACAGCGCAGTTCTCACCTTCTTCCCCGGGCTCTTCGGCCACCTGGGCGCTCACGGCGGCGCGTACTACGACACCTCGGCGGTGATCATTACGCTCATTCTCTTCGGCAAGTTCCTGGAGGCGCGTGCCAAGAGCCGCGCCGGCGAGGCGATCAAGAAGCTCATGGGGCTCCAGCCGAAGACAGCCCGCGTGGTGCGCGAAGGCAGCGAACGGGACATCCCGATCGATGAGGTGGAGGCGGGCGATCTCATCGTGGTCCGGCCCGGCGAAAAGGTCCCCGTGGACGGCGTGATCAGAAGCGGATCGTCGTCACTCGATGAGTCCATGCTGACCGGAGAGAGCCTGCCCGTAGACAAGAAGACCGGCGACACGGTCATCGGCGCCACCATCAACAAGACCGGCGCCTTCACCTTCGAGGCGACCAAGGTCGGCAGGGACACCATGCTCTCCCACATCATCCAGATGGTCCAGGAAGCGCAGGGGTCCAAAGCCCCGATCCAGCGCCTTGCCGATTACATTTCCAGCATCTTCGTGCCCACGGTCATCAGCATCGGCGTCGTTACCTTCCTCGTCTGGTGGTTTGCCGGACCGGCGGAGATGCGGTTCACCCTGTCGCTCGTGAACTTCATCGCCGTCCTGATCATTGCCTGCCCCTGCGCCATGGGCCTTGCCACGCCCACAGCGATCATGGTCGGGACGGGCAAAGGCGCTGAGCACGGCATCCTCTTCAAGAACGCCGAAAGCCTGGAGCATGCTCAGAAAATTAACACCATCGTGCTGGACAAGACGGGAACGCTCACGCGCGGCGAGCCGACAGTGACGGATGTGATTGTGAGCGGCATGTCGGAAGGGGAGCTTCTCTCCGCAGCGGGATCGGCGGAAAAGGGATCAGAGCACCCCCTGGGCGAAGCAATCGTTCGCGCAGCGCAGGACCGGAAGGCTAGCATCGACACGCCTGATGAGTTCGAGGCACTTCCCGGCCACGGCATCCGGGCACGGGTACGGGGAGCCGAAGTGGTGCTGGGCAACGAGAAGCTCATGACCGACCGGAGGGTGGATGTGGGCCGCCTGCGGGCAGAGGGCGAACGTCTCTCGGGCCAGGGCAAGACGCCCATGTTCGTTGCCGTGAACGGCAGAGCAGCGGGCATCATCGCTGTTGCGGATACGGTGAAGGAGCATTCCGCCGAGGCCGTGGCCACGCTCAAACGCCTGGGGCTCGAGGTCGTGATGCTCACCGGCGACAACAAACGGACCGCCGATGCGATCGCGAAGGAACTCGGCATCTCGCGCGTACTTGCCGAGGTGCTGCCCCAGGACAAGATGGACAACGTGAAGAAACTCCAGGCAGAGGGGCGGGTGGTTGCCATGGTCGGCGACGGCATCAACGACGCGCCGGCCCTCACCCAGGCCGACGTGGGCATCGCCATCGGCACGGGCACGGATGTCGCCATCGAGGCGTCCGACGTGACCTTGATCAAGGACGACCTCCGGGTCGTTGCCGACGCCATGCGCCTGTCGCGCAGGACCATGCAGACCATCCGCATGAACCTCTTCTGGGCCTTCTTCTACAACGTCATCGGGATTCCCGTCGCCGCCGGCGTGCTCTATCCCTTCTTCGGCACGGCGGGTCTCCTGAATCCCATGTTCGCCTCGGCAGCCATGGCGTTCAGCTCGGTGAGCGTGGTCTCGAACTCGCTGCGGCTGAAACGGTTCGCGTAGAAGAGGTGTAGAGAACGCTGGCGACGAAGATTCACGACCCCATACTGTCTCGAGATCGGGATATCGCAGCGGGTGATTGCGTATTACGAGAAGGAAACGGCGTATCCGCCGTCGCACCTGCTGCCGCACCTGGCGAAGGCGCTCGGCGTTTCAGCCGATGAGTTGATGGGATTGGAGAAGTCGAAGAAGAACGGAAGGACTCAAGACACCCGCCTCTGGCGGCGGTTCAGCCAGGTGGAGAAGCTTCCGCCGCCGAAGCGTAAACAGATCGTGCAGATTCTCGATGCGTTCCTTGGAAGTGAGAAGACGAAGAAGGGTTAAGCGGATAACGTGCGAAATTTTCAGTTACACTTTATGTTTAAATCTCAGCTTATCCTCTTTTACATCCCCTAATATTTCAATAAGACTGTCTAAGGTTTCAACGAGGGGCAAAGCATCTTCACCGAGCGCGAGCACACCTAAATCTTCTGCATCTGACAGTTCTTTAGGAATGCCCTCGCTTAAATAGAGCTCTGCATCTTGAAAATACCATTTATCTTTCACTTCTTCTTTAAAAATATTCTTACCTATATAAACTACGGTTCTAGATCG
>JAKAHZ010000012.1:0-31839 GCA_021814615.1 Nitrospirota bacterium
GGACGACGGACGTGACGGGCGTAGTGACGCTGCAGGAAGGCGTGGAGATGGTGATGCCGGGCGACAACATGACCTGCTCGGTGGAGCTGATCACCCCGATCGCCATGGACCAGGGACTCCGGTTTGCCATCCGCGAGGGCGGCCGCACCGTGGGCGCCGGCGTGATCACCGAGGTTATCGAATAACGACAGCCACGCCGGGTACATCGGCGTGATACGCAAGGCAGAGAACGAGAGGAAGATCCACGTGACGCAGAAGATCAGAATACGGCTTAAAGGATATGACCATCGCCTGCTGGACCAGTCGGTGGTGGAGATCATGGACACGGCGAAGCGCACCGGTGCGAAGGTTTCCGGACCGATCCCGCTTCCGACGCGCATCAACCGTTGGACGGTCCTTCGCTCGCCTCACGTGGACAAGAAGTCCCGGGAACAGTTCGAGATCCGGACGCACAAGCGGCTCCTGGATATTCTCGATCCGACTCCGCAGACCGTTGACGCGCTGATGAAGCTCGACCTTGCAGCCGGGGTCGATGTGGAGATCAAGCTGTAACGAGCAGGCAGCATCCACCTGCAGACGATTCATGCGGGTCTCTGCATGCGCTACTAAACCAGAAGCAAGTTTGCTTTGAGGATTCGATCATGAGCATGGGAATCATTGGAAAAAAGCTGGGCATGAGCCAGATCTTCGACGGCAGGGAACTGATCCCGGTCACGGTGATCCAGGCAGGGCCGTGCAAGGTCGTCCAGAAAAAGACCGCTGAAAACGACGGCTATGAAGCTCTCCAGCTGGCGTTCGAGGAAGAACGCAAGCAGAAGCGCATCACCAAGCCCATGGCGGGGCACTTCAAGAAAGCCCAGGTGCCTGCTTCCCGGCATCTGCGCGAGATCAAAATGACCGGCTATGAGCTGGGTCAGGACGTTAACGTTGATATTTTCAAGAAAGGCGATCTCGTGAAGGTGACGGGCGTTTCGAAGGGCAAAGGCTTTGCCGGCGTCATGAAGCGGCACAAGTTTGCCGGCGGTCCCGACAGCCACGGTTCCATGTTCAATCGCCGCCCGGGTTCCATCGGCGCAAGCGCCTGGCCGTCGCGTGTTCTTCCCGGCAAGAAACTGCCCGGGCACATGGGGGCAGTGCAGGTCTCCATTAAAAATATAAAGGTTGTTGAAGTGCGTCCCGAGCAGAACCTGCTGCTCGTTCGCGGCGCTGTTCCCGGCGGCGACAACGCGCTGGTCCTGATTACGAAAGGCTAGTGGATAGAGGATTCCTACAATGTCATCGGTCTCAATGGTTGATATGAGCAACAAGAAAGTGAAAGACCTTGAGCTTCCCGCTCTCTTCGGGACGGAGGTGAAAGGCCATCTGCTGCATACGGCAGTGGTGAACCAGCTTGCCAACAGGCGCGCGGGCACAGCGGCGACGAAGAACAAGGCGCTGGTCAGCGGCGGCGGCAAAAAGCCCTTCAAACAAAAGGGGACGGGCCGCGCACGCGCGGGGAGCAGCAGGTCACCGCTCTGGCGTCATGGTGGAACGGTCTTCGGACCCATGCCGCGGGACTATTCGTACAGCCTTCCCAAGAAGGAAAAGCGGGCAGCGCTCGCAGCGGCTTTTGCATCCAAGGTGCAGGACAGCCGACTTGTGGTGCTGGACAAACTTGAACTTTCCGCGCCCAAGTCGAAGGAAATGGCCGGTTTGCTTAAGACCTTGGGCGTGACGGAGACTGCGCTGGTTCTGCTGCCGGGTGAGAACAAGAATGTGGCCTTGGCAGCGCGGAACATCCCGTCGGTCAAGGTGGTCCGGATGGAAAACATCAACGTTTACGATCTGCTCAAGTACCGTTACCTGGTCACGACGCAGGACGCTCTCACCACGATTCAGGAGGTGTACGGGAAATGATGACCAACCTCTATGATATCGTCAGGGTTCCGCGGATAACCGAAAAAGGGACGCGATTGAAGGAAAAAAGCAATGTGCTTACCTTCGAGGTCAGGACCGACGCAACCAAGGTGGATGTGCGGAAAGCGATCGAAGGCATATTCAAGGTTAAGGTGGTCGATGTGACCACCGTAAATATCCCGGGCAAGAAGAAGCGCATGGGCATGCGGGAAGGACGCCGGTCCGACTGGAAGAAAGCCTACGTGACGCTTAAGGCCGGAGAAAAGATAGAAATTTTTGAGGGTGCGTAACCATGCCGGTAAAGAACTATAATCCGACCTCAGCGGGGCGGCGGTGGCAGACCGTATCCACGTTCGAGGAAATCACCAGAAGCAAGCCTGAGAAGTCCCTGGTCGTCCGCGTGCATGAAGAGGGCGGTCGGAACAACCGCGGCAAGGTCACGGTCCGCTATCGCGGCGGATGGCACAAGAAGAAATATCGCGTCATCGATTTCAGGCGCGAGAAGACCGGGGTGCCGGCGAAGGTGGCGCATATCGAATACGATCCGAACCGCACGGCCCGTATCGCCCTGCTGCACTATGCCGATGGAGAGAAACGGTATATCCTCGCCCCGCTCGGACTGAACGTGGGTGATCAGGTCGTATCGGGTCCCGATGCTGACATCAAGCCCGGGAATGCTCTCCCCATGGCTAATATTCCGGTCGGTACGGTAATCCACAACGTGGAGCTCAAGAAAGGTTCCGGCGGACAGATCGCGAGAAGCGCCGGCGCGTCGGTCCAGCTTCTCGCACGGGAGGGAGATTACGCCACCCTGCGCCTGAATTCGGGTGAGGTCCGGAAGGTCCGCTCCGAATGCATGGCCACGATCGGTCAGGTCGGCAATCTCGATCACGAGAATATCACCATCGGAAAGGCTGGGCGCGCCCGTTGGATGGGTATCCGGCCACGCGTTCGTGGTGTCGCGATGAACCCCGTTGATCATCCGCTGGGCGGTGGCGAAGGCAAGTCCTCAGGAGGACGCCCGGGATGCTCGCCCTGGGGTCTGCCGGACGGGAAAAAGACCCGGAAGAACAAACAGACAACAAAGCTCATCGTTTCCCGCAGGACGAAGAGCAGGTAAGAAGCAAATACGACATAGTAAATGCGAAATCCTGAGTGATTCGGATTTCGAAAATCAGATAGTCGGATTTGATTCACGCTGGAGGGTGCAGTGCCAAGATCAGTTAAAAAAGGACCATTCGTTGATGACCATCTGACCAAGAAGGTCGAGGCCATGAACACGACGGGCGACAAGAAGATCATCAAGACCTGGTCTCGCCGTTCGACGATTCTGCCGGAATTCGTCGGCCATACGCTGGCGGTGCATAACGGGAAAAAATTCGTCCCCGTCTACGTGACCGAGAACATGGTGGGCCACAAACTGGGTGAGTTCTCACCGACGCGTACCTTCAAGGGGCACGGCGGATCCAAGGCAGCCGAGAAGGCCACTGCGCCGAAGTAGCTCACTGAAGCGTATCTGAGAGAGGACAGGCATATGGAAGCAACTGCAACAGCCAGACATATTCGCATAACGCCCCGCAAGGCTCGCCAGGTGATCGATCTGATCCGCGGCAAGATGGTGGGAGAGGCGCAGAGCATTCTGACGTTCACCCCGCTGCATGCGGCGCGTATCGTCAAGAAGATCCTCGACTCCGCCGTGGCGAATGCAGAGCAGAAGAAGCTGGGCGACGTGGACGCGCTTAAGATCGATAAAGCGTTTGTGAGCCAGGGCGTCACGATGAAACGTATGCGGGCCCGGGCCATGGGCAGAGGAAACGTCATTCGTAAGCGAACCAGCCATATTACGCTGGTTCTGTCGGCATAATTCAACGCTGGAGGCGGCATGGGTCAGAAAGTACATCCGATCGGGCTTCGGCTCGGGATCATCAAAACGTGGGATTCCCGCTGGTACGCAAAAAAGAACTATGCACCGCTCCTGCACGAGGACATCAAGATCCGGTCCCTCGTGAAGGAACGGTTGACGCACGCGGGCGTCTCGAAGATCGACATCGAGCGTGCCGGTCAGAAAGCCAAGATCAATATCCACACGGCCCGGCCGGGTATTATCATCGGCAAGAAGGGCGCAGAGGTCGATAAGCTCAAGAAGGACCTCGAGGCCATGACGGGCAAGCAGATGTACATCAATATTCAGGAAATCCGGCGTCCCGAGCTGGAAGCCCAGCTGGTTGCCGAGAATATTGCCTTGCAGCTGGAACGGCGCATCGCCTTCCGCCGCGCCATGAAGAAGTCAGTTACGTCGGCCCTCCGTCTCGGCGCTCAGGGAATCAAGATCACCTGTGCCGGCCGTCTGGCCGGCGCGGAGATCGCCCGGACCGAATGGTACCGCGAAGGCAGGGTTCCTCTCCACACGTTGCGTGCAGATATACAGTACGGCTTCGCCGAGGCCAAGACAACGATGGGTCAGATCGGCGTGAAAGTCTGGATCTATAAGGGCGACGTGCTGCAGACAAAGACGGTGTAGGAAGTCGCAACCAACGACGAAACGTTCGAACGAATAAAAGGACTGCAATCATGTTGGCACCGAAACGGGTAAAGTTCAGAAAGATGCAGAAGGGCAGGATGAAGGGCTCCGGCGAGCGCGGCTCGGAGGTAAGCTACGGCGAGTACGGCCTCAAGGCCATGGAGCCGGGCTGGATCACGAGCAGGCAGATCGAGGCTGCGCGTATCGCCATGACCCGCTATGTCAAGCGCGGCGGCAAAATCTGGATCCGTATATTCCCCGATAAGCCTATCACCAAGAAGCCCGCGGAAACGCGTATGGGAAGCGGCAAGGGCGCACCGGAATACTGGGTGGCGGTGATCAAGCCCGGCCGAGTCCTGTACGAGATGGGCGGAGTCGACGAATCAGTGGCGCGCGAGGCGTTTCGTCTGGCCGCCTATAAGCTGCCCCTTGCCACCAAGTTTATCGCACGGGAGGCTGACCTATGAAATCCAATGTGCGCGAACTGCGCGACCTGTCCGCCGAGGAGCTGACGGCAAAGGAAACCGAGCTCAGGAAAGAACTGTTTAACCTTCGGTTCCAGCAGGCCATGGGGCAGATCGAGAATCCCATGCGTCTCCGGACGCTTCGGAAAGACATCGCGAAAACCAAGACGATTTTAAAGGAAAAACATGGGCGAAGCTAAGAAGAGAAAATCGTATGTCGGTCGCGTGATCAGCGACAAGATGGACAAAACCGTGGTGCTGGCGGTGACGCGCAGGATCGCGCACAGCCGATATAACAAAGTGGTGAACCGGACCACCAAGTTCAAAGCCCACGATGAGAAGAATGAGTGCAAGATCGGCGATCTCGTGCGGTTTATCGAGACCCGGCCCCTCTCCAAGGACAAGCGCTGGAAGGTTCTGGAGATTATCGAGAAAGCCAGCTAGCTTTCGGCAAACAAACGAAATCGATTTCGCTAGAGAAGGTATGAAACCATGATCCAGCAGCAGACGGTTTTAGATGTCGCCGACAATTCCGGCGCGAAGAAGGTCATGTGCATCAAAGTGCTGGGCGGCACTCGCAAGCGGTATGCCACCTTGGGCGATGTAATCGTTGTCGCCATCAAAATGGCGATTCCCGAAGGCCAGGTCAAGAAAGGGACGGTCGCTAAGGCAGTGGTTGTGCGCACCGCCAAGGAAGTGCGCCGCCCCGACGGATCGTACATTAAGTTCGATCGAAACGCGGCTGTGCTCATCAATAACTCGAATGAGCCCATTGGGACGCGCATCTTCGGTCCCGTGGCGCGCGAGCTTCGGAAGAAAAACTTCATGAAGATCATTTCGCTCGCACCGGAAGTGTTGTAATCGATTTTTTCGAATTCGATTTCTTACGAGAGCAGGGAAGAACAATGCAGATCAAGAAGAATGATACGGTGCTGGTCACGACCGGCAAGGAAAAGGGGAAACGGGGCCGTGTGATCGCCGTCTATCCGCAGGAAAATCGTGTTCTGATCGAGAAACTGAACATGATCAAGCGGCACACGAAGCCGACCCAGCAGCTCCGCCAGGGCGGTATCGTCGAGAAAGAGGCGCCGATTTCGGCGGCCAATGTGAAACTCATCTGCAGCAAGTGTGACAAACCGACAACCATCTCCCGTAAGGCACAGGGGGACGGTACCCGGGTACGGGTATGCAACACTTGTGAGGCGACCCTGGAATAAGGGATCAGGAAAGCGACTATGGCTGAGAAGAAAGAAAAAACCAAAGAAGCAAAAGGCGGCGAGAAGAAGGCCGCAGCGAAATCTTCGGCAAAGGGCAAGCCCGCCGCCGAGGCGAAGGAAGCCAAGAAAGAGGCGAAGGCGGCAGTCCCCGCCGAAAAGGCACCTGCGCCGCGTCTCAGGGAACGGTACCACAAGGATGTGGTCCCGGCCCTGATGAAGCAGTTCAGCTACCGGAACCCCATGCAGGTGCCGCGCCTGGTGAAGGTTGTGCTCAACATGGGCATGGGCGAAGCCATCACGAATGCGAAGGCACTCGACCACGCGGTTGACGAACTGGGCCGCATTTCCGGCCAGCATCCGGTGGTGACGCGCGCCAAGAAGTCAATCGCCACCTTCAAGCTCCGCGAGGGCATGCCCATCGGTACGTCGGTGACGCTGCGGCGCGAACGGATGTACGAGTTCCTGGACCGGCTCATCAGCGCGGCGCTTCCGCGCATCCGTGACTTCAAGGGGATTCCGTTCAAGTCTTTCGACGGCCGGGGAAACTACTCCTTGGGCATCAAGGAACAGGTCATCTTCCCGGAGATCGAGATCGACAAGGTCGATTCGGTCCACGGCATGGATATCACGATCGTCACGACGGCGAAGACCGACGAGGAAGGCCGGGCATTGCTCGGATATCTCGGCATGCCGTTCAGAAAGTAGGCTGGAGGAACCATGGCAAAGAAGTCGCTGATTGCAAAGGCCAAGCGCGCTCCCAAGTTCAAGGTCCGGGCATACCATCGCTGCCCGCTCTGCGGCAGGTCCCGGGGGTATCTCAGGAAGTTCGATATGTGCAGAATCTGTTTCCGTAACAGGTCGCTCCGGGGCGAGATCCCGGGCGTTGTCAAGGCCAGCTGGTAAGTGAGAGGGGTTTGAACCGATGATGACCGATCCGATCGCGGATATGCTGACCCGTATCCGCAATGCGAGCAAGGCGAAGCTGGAGAAGGTGGATATTCCGTCGTCCAAGCTGAAGCTGGAGATCGCCAAGATTCTGAAGGACGAAGGCTTTATCAAGAACCTGAAGATGGTCAAAGACCGCCGTCAGGGCGTGATCCGAGTCTATCTCAAGTACACCGATGAGGAGACCCCGGTTATCCAGGGGATTCGCCGCATCAGCCGGCCCGGCAACCGCGTGTACGTCGGCAACGACCGGATCCCGAGGGTCATGGGCGGCCTGGGGACGGCCATTCTTTCGACGCCCAAGGGCGTGCAAACAGGGAAGCAGGCAAAGAAGGACAATACGGGCGGTGAAGTGCTGTGCCACGTGTGGTAACGGCACCTGCGCAGGCTGCATTCCGAACGAGCTGAGGAGTCACGAATGTCAAGGGTTGGAAAAAAACCGATCATTATCCCGTCCGGCGTAGATGCCAAGATCGAGACCGGCAAGGTTACGGTGAAGGGTCCGCTGGGCGAGATGAGCCAGAGCGTGAATCCGAATCTGATTGTGAAAAAAGCCGACGGCAATCTTGTCGTCGAGCGACAGTCCGATGCGAAGATCTACCGCGAGCTGCACGGTCTGACGCGGAATCTCATCGCCAATATGGTCCAGGGCGTGAGCAAGGGCTACGAGAAGACCCTGGATATCTCAGGCGTCGGCTTCAAGGCTTCGATCGCGAATAAAACAAATCTCATGTTCACGCTGGGGTTCTCCCATCCGGTCATGTTCCCGCTGCCCAAGGGGATCACGGCGACGGTCGATGCGAAACAGACCCAGGTTGTGATCAAGGGGATCGACAAACAGCTCGTCGGTCAGATGGCCGCAAACATTCGCGGGTTGAAGAGGCCCGAACCGTACAAGGGCAAGGGTATCAAATACAGCACTGAAGTCATCCACCGCAAGGAAGGCAAGGCGGGCAAGGGCGGCAAATAACGAATTCGAACGCGGTGCCGAAAGGCGCGCGTGATTGAGGAGCACTGACGTGGCACTGAGCAAAGAACAGTTGAGGCAGAAACGGCATCGGCGCATCCGGAAAAACATGCAGGGAACGGGTGAGAAGCCCCGGCTCAGCGTGTATAAGAGCCTGAATCACATCTATGCGCAGCTGATAGACGATGTGACCGGCAAGACGCTTCTGTCTGCGTCGACAACGGAGAAGGATGTTCGCAGCGCCGGGAAGCACGGTGGCAACGTCCAGGCTGCGAAGCAGGTCGGGATGAGCATTGCGCAGCGTGCTCTGGAAAAGAAGATCACGAATGTTGTGTTCGATCGTGGCGGATATCGCTATCACGGGTGCATCAAGGCGCTTGCCGATGGGGCTCGTGAACAGGGGCTCAAGTTCTAACGACGCAGTGCGTGGAGGCGGCTTTGGCAGAGAGATACGTACAGGAAACAGAAGGCGACGGCCAGGAGATCAAGGACAAACTGGTTTCGCTCAACCGAGTCGCCAAGGTGGTGAAGGGCGGCAAGCGGTTCAATTTCAGCGCGCTGGTCGTCGTCGGTGACGGCAAGGGCAAGGTCGGCGTCGGCAAAGGAAAGGCGGCCGAGGCTCCAGTGGCGATCAAGAAGGCCGTCGAGCGCGCCAAGAAGAGCATGGTGACCGTGGCCCTCAAGGGAGACACGATCCCGCATGAAGTATTCGGCCACTACGGCGCCGGCAAGGTGCTGTTGAAACCCGCTGCCGAAGGTACCGGACTGATCGCGGGCGGCGCCTCGCGTGCGGTGCTTGAGGTCGTTGGCGTGCGCAACGTGCTGTGCAAGTCGCTCGGTTCGAGCAATCCGCACAACGTGGTCAGCGCGACTGTGAAGGGACTGCAGCAGCTCAGGAGCGCAGACAAGGTCGCGGCGCTTCGGGGAAGAACAGTAGAGGAGCTCGGATAACATGGCCGACGGAAAGAATATCAAGATCACCCTGATCAAGAGCGGCATTGCCCGGCCGGGGAAACATAAGCGGGTTTTGGAAGGCCTTGGCCTCCGCAAGCTCAACAGGACGGTCGTCAGGCCGGACACGCCGGAGATCCGCGGCATGATCAGCAAGGTCAGCCATCTTCTGCAGGTCGAGAACGAATAACCAACAATCCATTCGGATCGGACTACTCTTATGAAATTAGAAGAACTCAAACCTGTTCCAGGTGCACGGAAGAAAGTCAAGCGGGTAGGTCGGGGACCGGGATCGGGCGCCGGCAAGACCGCATCGAAGGGTCACAAAGGCCAGAAAGCACGTTCCGGCGGCGTCAAGGGGCCAGGGTTTGAAGGCGGCCAGATGCCGCTCCAGCGGCGTCTTCCGAAGCGCGGATTCACCAATATCTTTCGTCAGGAGTACGCGGTGGTCAACCTCCGCGATCTCGATGGCATGAGCGGCACCGTGACGCCGGAGACGATGGCTGACCAGGGGCTGGTAAAGAAGAAGGATGTCAGGTCAATCAAGGTCCTCGGCGTGGGTGAGCTGAAGTCGGCGGTAACGGTTCGTGCCCATAAATTCAGCAAGAGCGCCCTGGAGAAGATCCAGGCGGCCGGCGGCAAGGCCGAGGTGATCTAACCCGTGTTCGAAGGATTCCAGAATATCTTCAGGATTCCTGAGCTGCGGAAGCGCATTGTTTTTTCGCTGCTCATGCTTGCGGTCTATCGCATTGGCTCCCATATCCCCACGCCCGGCGTGCGCGGCGATGCTCTCAGCCAGTTCCTGCACCAGCAGGCGGGCGGACTGATGGGATTCTTCGACATGTGCTCGGGAGGCGCGCTCTCCAAGGTTACCATTTTTGCCTTGGGGATCATGCCCTATATTACGGCGTCCATCGTGCTTCAGCTCCTGACCGTGGTTGTCCCCCGGTTGCAGGCGCTTGCCAAGGAAGGCGAAGCGGGCCGCAAAAAGATCACCGAGTATACGCGGTACGGTACGGTGCTGATCTCGGCGTTCCAGTCCTTCTGGATGGCAGTCGGCATCGAGCGCATGGGTGACGGGGCGTTCGTCGATTCCGCAGGCTGGTCGTTCCGGCTCATGACCATGATCACGCTCACCGCGGGGACGACGTTCATCATGTGGCTGGGCGAGCAGATCACGGAACGCGGCATCGGGAACGGCATCTCTTTGATCATTTTTGCGGGAATCGTTGCGAACTTCCCCCGTGCGGTCATCAACACCGTAGGGCTTACGAAATCGGGTGAAATTCCCGTGTATCTCCTGGCCGTGATCCTGTTTATTATCATTGCGGTGGTGGCTGCCATCATCTTTATGGAGCGGGGGCAGCGCAAGATCCCCGTTCAGTATGCCCAGCGCATGGTGGGCAGGAGAGTGTATAAAGGGCAAAGCACACACCTGCCGCTGAAGATCAACTCGTCGGGCGTCATCCCCCCGATCTTTGCTTCGTCCATTCTGCTGTTCCCCGCGACGATCGCGGGATTCACGCAGGTGCAGTGGATTCAGGCTTTTGCGCAGCAGCTTTCGCCCGGCAGACTCCTGTATACGATCATCTATGTCGCGATGATCATCTTCTTCGCGTATTTTTACACGGCGATCGTGTTCAACCCCGTCGATATCGCGGAGAACCTGAAAAAGTACGGCGGGTTCATCCCCGGCATCCGTCCGGGCAAGAAAACCTCCGATTACCTCTATCGCGTGCTGACACGCATTACGCTGGGCGGCGCCCTCTATCTTGCCGCTGTCTGCGTGCTGCCGGACATCTTTTACAAGGCGTTTAACGTCCCGTTCTACTTCGGCGGGACTTCGCTCCTGATCGTTATCGGCGTGGCTCTCGATACGGTTTCCCAAGTCGAGTCCCACCTCATCCAGCGGCATTACGGAGGTTTCCTGAAAGGCGTTTCCATCAAGGGGAGGCGCTAGAGGCCGGCAGTTTCCATGGTCATCCTCAAATCTCTTCAGGAGATCGAGAAGATCCAACGGGCGGGAAGGCTGGTCGCCGAGGTCCTGGAGGCAATGCGCCAGGCGGTCCGGCCGGGTGTCTCGACCGCAGTACTGGACGAACAGGCGGAGAAGATCATCAGAGCGTCGGGCGCAAAGCCGGCCTTTAAGGGATACCGCGGATATCCCCGGACGTTGTGTACATCCATCAACGACCAGGTGATCCATGGCATTCCTTCAAAGGCGACGATCCTCAAGGAAGGCGACATCGTCAGTATCGATGTCGGCACGATTGTTGACGGATTTTACGGTGATGCGGCCATTACCGTTCCCGTGGGGCCGATCTCGACCGCAGCAGGACGCCTCATCCGTGTAACCGAAGAGGCATTGATGCGGGGAATAGAAGCGGCAAGGCCGGGAAACCGGCTTTACGATATCTCTGCTGCGGTCCAGGAACATGTTGAGTCACACGGCTATTCGGTTGTCAGGGAATTTGTGGGCCACGGGATCGGAAGAAGTCTTCACGAGGATCCCCAGGTTCCGAACTTCGGCGAGCGTGGCCGGGGACCTCGACTGCAGGCAGGGATGGTTCTTGCCATCGAACCCATGGTGAACATGGGCGGGAGCAAGACGGTCGTCACCGACGACCAATGGACGGCAGTAACAGCGGACGGCAGCCTTTCTGCGCATTTTGAACACACGATCGCAATACTTGACGACGGGCCGCGTATCCTGACCCTTCGTCAGTAATCGAGGCGGCCGGTCCGGAGGAAGATGGCAAAAGAAGATTCCATAGAGGTGCAGGGCACGGTTCTGGAGACGCTCCCCAATGCCATGTTTCGCGTGGAGATGGAGAATGGCCACAAGATCCTGGCGCACATTTCCGGAAAGATGCGCATGCACTTCATCAAGATACTTCCGGGGGATAGGGTAACGGTGGAACTTTCACCCTACGATCTCACCCGGGGACGCATAACCTACCGGTTCAAGTAGGCCTGTCGCCTGCGGATGACCGGAGAGAGAACAGGAAAAGGCCATGAAAGTACGTTCGTCAGTCAGAAAAATATGCCCGAAGTGCCGGATCATCCGGAGGAGGGGCATCGTCCGCGTTATTTGTGAAAATGCGCGGCACAAGCAGCGTCAGGGATAAGACGGATCAATCTCGAGATCCGAAGGCATCCTGCTGAAATCGGCGTCGCGGATTTCGAAGATGCATTTTCGGATGTGGATCACTGGAGGCACTGTGGCTCGTATTGCCGGGGTGGATTTACCCAAAGACAAAAAGATCGAAATCTCGCTGAGATACATTTTCGGCATCGGACCGACGACCGCGCGTCGGATTCTTGCGGAGTCGGGGATCGATCCGAACACCAAAACGAAGGATCTGACCGAGGATGCGATCGTCAAGATCCGTGCCATTCTTGACCGCGATTACGTCGTGGAAGGCGATCTGCGCCGCGACATCACGATGAACATCAAGCGGTTGATGGACATCGGCAGCTACCGCGGGCTCCGGCACCGGAAGGGGTTGCCGGTCAATGGCCAACGCACGAAGACCAATGCCCGCACCCGCAAGGGACCGAAGAAGGCGTCTATGGCAGGTCGTGGAAAGAAGAAGGGTCTGGCAAAGAAATAACAGGGCGAACGGAGTGTTCTTTCCGTCCGGAAGAACGGCCGGAGGAACGGTAAAACGGGAGAACTGATGGCTAAAAAGGGTAAAGAAAGAAAAAATGTTGCAAACGGCGTTGCCCACATCCACGCCTCATTCAACAACACGATCGTGACGATCACGGACACGGCCGGGAACGTCATTACGTGGTCGAGCTCCGGCAACAAGGGGTTCAAGGGATCAAGAAAGAGCACGCCTTTCGCTTCTCAGCTGGCTGCGGAAACTGCGGCCAAGAAGGCGATGGAACAGGGGATGAGGCAGGTCGAGGTTTTCGTGAAGGGACCGGGGACCGGCCGCGAGTCGGCGATCCGGGCGATCCAGGCGGCTGGCCTCGACATCGTGGCGATCAAGGATGTGACGCCTATTCCGCATAATGGCTGCAGGCCGCCCAAGCGACGCCGGGTGTAAGCAGGAAGGATTCATCGAGGAGGAATTACGTGGCACGGTATATCGGATCGGTCTGCAAACTTTGCAGGCGGGAAAACACAAAATTATTCCTGAAGTCGGAGCGCTGCTATACGGACAAGTGCGCCATCGTCCGCAGGAGCTTCCCTCCGGGGCAGCACGGACAGGCCCGGATCAAGCAGTCGGAATACAGTCTGCAGCTTCGGGAAAAGCAGAAAATCAGGCGCCTCTACGGCGTTCTGGAGCGCCAGTTCCGCGGCTATTTCGAGCGGGCAGCGCGGATGAAGGGGATCACCGGCGACAATCTTCTTCAGCTGCTCGAGCGTCGTCTGGACAACGTGGTGCAGCGCATGGGCTTCGCGGGCTCGAAGAAAGAGGCCCGGCAGCTCGTTCGCCATGGGCACCTGCTGGTGAACGGCAGGAAGGTCAACATCCCGTCCTTTATCCTGAAGGCGGGCGATGTGGTCGAGCTTCGCGAGAAGAGCCGCTCCATCGCGCATATTCAGCAGACCATATCGGCGGTCGAGAAGCGCGGCTTCCCGTCGTGGCTGGAGATCGACAAGGGGCAGTTCCGGGGCAAGGTGCTGAGCCTGCCGGCTCGCGATGAAAGCACGCTCCCGACGGTGAAGGAACAGCTCGTCGTCGAACTGTATTCGAAGTAGCTGAGTTGAAGTAATCGAGCCCGTGGCTGCGCACACGGCGGGGGCAATGCCTGTCGCGCGGCCACGGTTCAGTTTTTTTCGTTC
This sequence comes from Nitrospirota bacterium, assembly GCA_021814615.1. Classification (GTDB taxonomy): domain Bacteria; phylum Nitrospirota; class UBA9217; order UBA9217; family UBA9217; genus JAKAHZ01. The sequence goes on from JAKAHZ010000012.1 coordinate 13,760, forward strand.
CTAATCGGAGGAACCATGCTCAAAAAAGCTAAAGACTTCCAGATGCCCAAAAAGCTTCAGTACGATCCAAAAAAGGTGACTGACACGTACGGGAAGTTCACGGCGGAACCACTGGAACGAGGATTCGGGACGACGCTGGGAAATTCGATGCGCCGCGTCCTGCTCTCGTCGCTGGAAGGCGCTGCGATCACCGCCGTAAAGATCGCCGGCGTTCACCATGAGTTCTCAAGCATCCCCGGCGTTGTGGAAGATACGACGGACCTTATCCTGAACCTGAAGGAGATCCGGCTCAAGCTTCATACCGACAAGCCGAAAACCCTCATGCTTACGGCAAAGGGACCGGGCGATGTTTCGGCGAAGGATATCGAGGCGGACGCGGAGGTCGAGATCCTGAATCCGGAGCTCCATCTGGCTACGATCGACAAGGGCGGAAAAATCGAGCTCGAAATGCGCGCCCGCAGGGGCCGGGGCTACGTTTCCTCGGACAAGAATAAGGAGCCGGGCCAGCCTATCGGCATTATTCCCATCGATGCGATCTTTTCCCCGATCCGGAAGGTGAACTTCAAAGTGGAGAATGCCCGCGTCGGCCAGGAAACGGACTATGACAAGCTGGTGCTCGAAGTGTGGACCGACGGCAGCTTGCGTCCCGACGATGCCGTTGCCCACGCAGCCAAGCTCCTGAAAGACCACCTGTCCTTCTTCATCCACCTGCCCGAGGAGGAGGAAGAGGCGCCTCTTGCCGAGGATGAACTCAAGAAATCTCCGGCGTTCAATGAGAACCTCCTGCGGAGCGTCAATGAACTGGAACTATCGGTGCGCGCTGCGAACTGCCTTAAGAACGCCGGGATCGAGACGATCGCAGAAATGGTCCAGAAGACGGAAAGCGAAATGCTCAAGACAAAGAACTTCGGCAGGAAATCGCTGAACGAGATCAAGGAAATCCTGAGCAGCATGGGCCTCGGGCTCGGGATGAAAGTCGATGATAAGATCGTAACCGAAGCCAGGAGACTCCTGGCTGAACGTCCCACGGAAGCCTAATTTTTCTTTAAGGATAGCGCTATGAGACACGCATGTGCTGGAAGACAGTTTGGAAGGAACAGCGGCCACCGCAAGGCATTGCTGCGAACGCTGGTGCGCTCCCTCCTCAAAAACGAAAAGATCGAAACCACGGTGGCAAAGGCGAAGGAGATTCGTCCGCTTGCTGAAAAGATGATCACCCTTGGAAAGCGCGGCGATCTGCACGCCCGGCGTCAGGCGCAAAGCTTTATTCAGGACGAAACGGTGGTCAAGGGCCTCTTTGCCGATATTGCCCCGCGATTTGCGGCGCGCAACGGCGGCTATACACGTATTGTTCCTACCCGTCAGCGGATGGGCGATGCGGCGCAGATGGCCGTGATCGAGCTCGTCGAACGCCAGGCAAAGGAATCGCATGCCAAGACGGAGGCGAAGCAGAAGTCGTAAGGAAAGGGAAGCTGCCGGCCTCCGAAATTTGCGCAACCTCGCACAACACAGGCAAGGGGATATCCCCTTGCCTTTTTTTATGCTTTGCCTCCGCACGGTGATGTGCTAATATGCACCGGCTGCGGTAAATCTCCCTATGGCGATCAGCCTTAAATATGCGGGCGAGACCGTCGTTTCACGGGTCCGGAACTTCGCCGAATCATGGTGGGGCGGCATCGGGTGTCGCGTTGCATTCATCATGTCGCTCGGCATATTCCTCGTTGCGGCCATGACCGGTCTCTTTCTGCTCTGGGAGGGACGAGCCGCGCAAAGCGAAGAGATCCGCGGCCGAGCGCTTTCCATTGGCGGATATTTTTCCGCACTTGCCGTCGATGACATCGTTTCCGAGAACCGGGCCGAACTGTACCGGAAACTCATGCCGGCTTTCCTCACGCAGGGGGCTCCTCCCGGGACCTTACCTATCTCCTCGTGTACAATCGCACCGGCCAATTACTAATCGGAAATACCCCCCGCGATGTTCTGCATTCCCCTGCCGCGCCTGAGGGAAGCCCCCGGGAGGTACTAGAGGATCACGTTCTCGGATCAACGGAACCGGTGTTCCGGAAAACGACGGAAGGGATCTTTGACCTCATTCTCCCCGTATTTGCCAATGACCGGGCCGTCGGTTTTGTGCGGGTCGGCATCTCCAGCCTGGTGTATCGGGAACAACTGGGAAAAGTGACCACCAAGGCCGTCCTGGTCGGCATCGTCATTCTGCTGCTCGGTCTGCTGCTGAGCCAAATCCTCGCTGCGGGCATTGTGCAGCCCATTTCCCGTCTGAATACCGCCGTCGACGAGCTCAGCAGGCAAAACTGGAAGACTCCCATCCCCGTCCAGGGAAACGACGAATTGAGCCGCCTCGCCACGGCCTTCAACCGGATGGCTACGACGCTCAAACAGCGCGAGACAAGCCTTTCCCAGGGGAACAGGGATCTGTTCATCCTCCATACGACGGGTCTGGATCTGATGGAGACCCTCGACCTTCCGCTATTGCTGGACAAGATCGCTGCGCGGGCGGAGGACCTGCTCAAGGCGGATACCACAACCATTACCGCCGTCAATCCTGCGACGCATCAACTGGAATATCTGGGAGGAGGCGGGAGCAGGTTTGCGTTTTTGAAAGCTCAGGCATCGCCCGTGGAGGCCGGCGGGATATTCAACTGGCTTTCCAGCTACGGAACGCCGCTGCTGATTCAGGACGCGGCGACCGATTTCCGCATGAACGAAGCGGAGATGCAGTCGGCGGGAATACGTTCGATCATGACTTCGCCGCTGTGGTCTTCGAATCATATGATCGCTATTCTCACCGTGGTTAACAAGAAGGGCGGCGATGTCTTTGATAAGCATGATCTGCGTCTGTTCACCGTCTTTTCCAACCTTGCGGGAGCAGCGCTGCAGAATGCTTTTCTGTACGCTGATCTCAAGCGTAAAATGGACGAACTGGGGACCACGCAGCAGCAGCTCATCCATTCGTCGAAAATGGCGGCAATCGGGGAACTGGCAACCAATCTGGCCCATGAGATCAACAACCCGCTGACCAGCGTGCTCGGGTATACGAGCCATTTGATCAAGACGCTCGATGTCCCCGACGGTTCTCTCCAGAAACTTCGTCTCGTTGAACAGGAAACTTTGCGTGTCCGCAAGATCATCCGCAACCTGCTGGATTTTTCCCGGCAGCGTGCGTCTGCAATGCAGCCCGGCGACATTCGCACCCCTTTGCGGGACACAGTAACGCTCTTGCAGGGAGTGGCGGAACACAGCTCCGTGCGCATCCGGGAGGAGTATCCCGCCTCGTCCGTCCCGGTCAACATGGACAAGAACGAACTGAAGCAGGTTTTTATCAATATTATTAATAATGCATTGCAGGCAATGCCGCAGGGCGGGGATCTTCAAATCCGCGTTCGGACGGGACCGGCGGAGGATGCGGTGATCGAGTTCGAAGACACCGGCCACGGCATCAGCCAGGAACACCTGGAGAAGATCTTCGAACCGTTCTTTTCCACCAAAATCGACAGGGACGGCACCGGATTGGGACTGTCGATCAGCTACCGCATCATCCAGAATCACGGCGGCCGGATCGAGGTCGAAAGCGAATCGGGCACCGGTACGCTTTTCCGTGTCGTGCTTCCTCTGTACCAACACGACGGCGCGATCCTGACCTGACGCGCAGGGGAGATGATCGTGAGACGTCTGCATGCTGTCATTGTTCTTCTTTTGCTGTCCGCCCTTCTCCAAATCCAGGCCGGATGCACGGACACGCGCAATGCGCCGATTCCGACGAAGACGTTTACGCAGAAGGAGCTTCTGATCGGGCTGATCCCCGAACAGAATATCTTTAGGCAGCGCGAACGGTATTCCGTGCTGAAGAGATACTTGTCTGAACGGCTCGGGATTACGGTCAAGTTTACGAGTCTCAGCAGGTACGGCAATATCATCGACCATTTTCTCTCGGAGGGTATGGACGGAGCGTTTTTTGGCAGTTTCACCTACGCGCTTGCCCATGAGCAACTCGGCGTAGAACCCCTGGCCCGGCCGATAAACCTTGACGGGACCTCGACATATCACGGCTATGTTTTCGTCCGGAAAGACAGCGGGATCCGGAAAGTGGCGGACATGCGGGGAAAGCGTTTTGCCTTTGTGGAACACGCAACGACAGCCGGTTATTTGTTCCCGATGTATTTCTTCCGTTCAAACGGCGTCACCAGCCCCCGTGACTACCTCTCGACCAGCTTTTTTGCCGGCAGCCATGACGCCGCGATCCTCGCGGTGCTGAACCGGGAAGCGGACATCGGAGCGGCGAAGAATACGATTTACGATCAGATGAGCGCGGAAAACCGGCGCATTGAACAGGAGCTCCAGATCCTCTCGGCGTCGGGGGTCGTTCCGCAGAACGGCCTTGCCGTCCGGAGAGATCTTGCGCCGGAGCTCAAGGCTGAACTCAAAAAGATCCTTCTGGACATGGACAAGAATCCCGAGGGGGCGGAGGTCCTGCGCCATTTTGGCGCCCGGGGGTTCGTCGAAACGACGGAAAAGGATTATGCCTACGTTTATTCACTGTGCGATAAGGTCGGCATCCACCTGAAGTCTTACCGGTACAAGAACCAATAACGGATCGAACGCTCCTATGAAGAAACGCATTCTCGTCAGCTTTGCATTGCTGCTTTCCCTCTTCCTGGCCGGCAGCATCGTCGCCTGGACGTACATCAGCAAGACGACGTCGCGGATGGATACCCTGATCATGCTGCATCAGGTGGAGATCCTCAGGGAAGACCTTATCATCCATATTCAGCAGGTCCAGTCGCAGATCTCCCACAGCAGGTTCCGCAGCGGCGGCGACGTGGATGTGCTTATTACGAATGTGCAGGAAATGGACAGGATCATGGAGTCCTGCGTCGGCTGCCATCATGCGCCGGAGCTGGCACAGGGGCTGACAGGCATGCGTGACCTGGCCAATGATTATAAGTCGGCAATCAGCCGGCTTGTCACGGCGACGACGAATCCGCAGCATATCGCCCAGCTCGAGCAGCGAGCCCAGTCCCTGGGCCAGGAGCTTATCGCCGTGACGCAGGGAATGGCCTTCACGGCGAACGTGCGTCTTCAGCAGCGCACCCAGGATACGATGGCGACCATCCGGGAAGTGAGGAGCATTCTTATCCTGACGCTCGCTCTGGGATGCGTCCTGGCCGTTATCATTGTAGTCCTGCTTTTGCGTGGCCTGGACGCGCGTCTCAAGACGCTCGTCGACGCCACCCGGCGGATTTCCGAAGGAGACCTGCAGCACCGGGTGGAAGCTCAGGAACTGGCGCAGGATGAGTTCAGCGAGCTTGCCGTTTCCTTTAACGCCATGACTCAGCAGCTTCACCGGTCGCAGCGGCAGCTTCTGCAGAGCGCCAAGCTCGCGGCCATCGGCGAGTTATCGACGAATATCGCCTATGAAGTGAACAATCCCCTGACCGGGGTGCTGGGCTACACGGGACTGCTGCTCAAGGCCGAAGATGTGCCTGCGGACAAGAAGGAGCATCTTCGGACGATCGAACGCGAAACGCTCCGCGCTCGGGAGATTTTGAAGAACCTGCTCGATTTCGCCCGGCGGAAACCGCCGGCCCTCGTCCGCACCGACATCAGCAGCATCGTGGAGGATACCCTTGCCGTCGTCAAAGGCCAGGCAAGGATCACCGACGTCGATCTGCGCATGGAGTGCTCCGCCGGGCTTCCGCGCGTCGCCGTTGATGCGGACGACATGCGCCAGGTTTTCGTCAACCTGATCAACAACGCGCTGCATGCCATGCCGAAGGGAGGCGCGCTGACCATCCGGTGCGGCCACGAATCCCATGGTGCGGGCAGGGACTCTGTCGTGATCACGGTGAGCGATACGGGACACGGCATTCCCGACGATCATCTGGACAAGATATTCGACCCCTTCTTTACGACCCGGACGGACGGCGAGGGAGCCGGTCTGGGGCTGTCCATGAGCTATTTGATTGTCCAGAATCACGGAGGCAGGATCGAAGTGGAGAGCTCACTGGGTACGGGGACAACGTTTCGCGTGGTGCTCCCGGTGCAGGCGGAAAGCGCCATGCAGGCAGTCGTGTAAGGGAAGGAACGGCATTCTATGGCGGGAGAGAAGATACTCGTCGTCGACGACGAGGAAATGATACGGGACTTGTGCTCGCACATTCTGTCCACGGAGGGGTACGCGATCACCGCGGTGCCGGGAGGAGAGGCCGCTTTGCGTGAGCTCGACAAAAGCCCTGCGGATCTGCTGATCACCGATATCAAGATGCCGGGCATGGACGGCCTCGAACTGTTCGAACGCGTCAAGAAACAGAAACCGGACATCGTCACGATCTTCATTACCGGCCACGGAACGCTCGATACGGCTATCGAATCGCTGATGCGGGGCGTTGACGGTTTTGTTCTCAAGCCGTTCACCCAGGAGGAGCTGACGACCGCCGTGGACCGTGCCGTGACGCGGTCACGTCTGCAGAAGGAAAATATCCGGCTCAAGGCGCTCATCCCCCTTTTCGAGATCAGCAAGCTTCTGGTGACCGAGATCGACCTTGCCCATCTTTTCAAGATCATCACCGAAGTACTGGTCCAGGAGTTCTCCGTCGACCGTGTGTCGCTCATGCTCCTCGATGCGCAGACCGATACGCTCATGATCCGGGCGTCCCACGGACTCTCGAAGGATCTCGCCCTTCAGGCGAAGCGCAGATCCGGCGAAGGGGTTTCTGGCCTTGTGCTGAAACACCGGAAACCCTTCATCATCACGAAGGGAAAACATCCCGATTCCGACGTCATGGCAGCGCTCAACATGGACAATATGCCGCTTTCCTCCATGGCCGTCCCCCTGATCGGCAAGGACAAGGTTCTGGGCGTTCTGAACGTGAGCAAATTTTCCGATCCCACCTTCACCACCAGCGATCTGCAGATCGTCTCGATTCTCGCGAGCCAGGTCGTGACGGCAATGGAAAACGCGTCGCTCTTTGAAGGCCTCCGGGAAAGCTATTTCCGGACCGTGCAGGCGCTGGTCGCCGCCGTCGAGGCAAAAGACCCCTATACGCGCTGGCACTCGACGAATGTGGCAAAGTATGCCGTTGCGATCGGCAGGGACATGGGTCTCAGCCCTTCCCAGCTCGAGGAAATTCACATTGCCTCCATCCTGCACGACGTGGGAAAGATCGGCATCAGCGAACGGATCATCGGGAAACCCGACCGGCTGAACAAAGAAGAGTTCGATATCATGAAGGACCACCCTGCGCACGGCATCCGCATCCTGGAACCGATCGGTTTCTCCCCCTCCATCATCAATGCCATCTATCAGCACCATGAGCGGTACGACGGCAGGGGATATCCGGCCGGCCTCGTGCGGACCGATATCTCTCTTGCCGCCCGCATCCTGACGGTAGCGGACACAATTGACGCCATGGTGTCGGAACGCCCCTACCGCGGATCGATTTCCATGGAGACCGTGCTCGCGGAATTGCAGAAGGAATCGGGAGCCCAATTTGATCCCGATGTGGCGGCGACCGCCCGCAAACTGATCGAAAACGGACTGCTCAAGCTCGGCATGCATACCTACGCTCAGCACGCCGCGATGAACGAACGGAAATAACGGATGAAACGCAGACGGACTATCAAGGGCTTCTCCGACGGATTTTCGGACAGCAGCATCCCGCCGGTTGCGCCGGACCAGGCGTCTTCGTCGCTCCCCCGGACCCTGAGCAGGAAACACGGTTTGCCGGGCGAGCCCGCCTATATCAATTTCAATCCCGATGATGATGTTCTCTATCATCTGAGCAGCTTGCTGGACAGCGTGAAAACGGGCATCATCTCGCTCGACGGCGAGGGGAGAGTGCAGGTGTTCAACGCCGTGGCGGAGGCCCTCTTCGGCGTGCCCCGCCAGGCGGTGCTGGGGCGGCCGTTCAGCTCCATGGGCAGGACGATCAGTTTCCTGGACAACGCGCTTCGTGCGCTGTGGGAGCGGCTTGCCGACGCCGTCTGGGCGGCCGGCGCGGCGCTCGACCTGGAATACGACCTGTCGCGGCCCAAGGGGCATAAGCGCGTGATCTCCTACAGCGTCTATCCGCTGGGGCGTCTGGCCTGGTCGGTCGGGAACGGCGTGGTCATCATGTTCGAGGATATCACGCGGAGGAAAGAGCTGGAAGACCAGATCCTGGACGGCCGAAAACGGCTGCAGACGGTGTTCGACGGGATCACCGACGGCATCCAGGTCGTTGATACGCAGTACCGCGTTACGGCGGTCAACAAGTCCATGACGTCCCTCATCGGCGGCCCGGCGGTAATCGGAGAACGGTGCTACACCAACTGTTCATCGGGAGAGGGCATCTGCAAGGGGTGTCCTGCGCTGGCCACGTTCCAGTCGGGGCAGCCGGCATCGCTTATTCGCAAAGTACCCCGGAAGAACGCGACGGCGGACGACACGGCCGAGCGGATCCTGGAGATCACGACCTTTCCGCTCCTGGACCGGGCGAGCCGCGTTCCCCAGGTTGTCGAGTATATCAAGGATGTCACGGAAAAGATACGGCTTCAGGAACGGTTGGAACATGCCCGACGCCTGGCGGCCCTGGGAGAGATGGCCGCAAAGATCGCCCATGAAGTGCGGAATCCCCTGAACGCGATTACCGGAGCGGCGCATTTTCTCGCTACCGAGTATCCCGGTGATGAGACGATCCAGAAATTCACCAGCCTCATCAAACGGCAGTCCCACCGCGTCGACCAGGTGGCATCGGACATTCTGCATGCGGCACGGCCGCTGCGCCTGAACCTGACGAGTGTCTCCGTGGACACGGTCGTGGAGCAGGCGCTGGCATCGCTCCGGGACATGCCGGACCGCCAGCGGATCGTCATCGAACGGACGGCAGGAGCGATCATTCCCCGGGTCCAGGTGGACGAACTGCAGATCGAGCAGGCGGTGTACAATGTGCTCAAGAACGCGGTAGAGGCCATGCCCGACGGCGGGAGGCTTCGGATCGGCACATCCTGGGAAGAGGAAACCGGCAGGATCACGGTTCGCATTCAGGATTCGGGAAGCGGCATCAAACCAGCTGACCGCAACAGGGTGTTCCAGGCCTTCTACACGACGAAGGACAGCGGAACCGGTCTTGGCCTGTCCATCGTGGAGGGTGTGCTCAAGAACCACGGGGGTACGATCGAGATCGAACAGCCCGATGGTGGCGGAACGATCGTCACGCTCCGCATCCCGGCCCGCTCCGTCGGGAAGGACGGATCGCCGCCTCAGCGAACGGCGCCGGAAGGAGAGGGTTCAGGGCGGGAGGAGTTCGGTCGCAACGGAAATCCCGGGATGAAATCATGAAAGCATCAGTGCTGATCGTCGATGACGAGCCCGACATCCAGCTCGTGATGTCGGCCAATCTCAAGAAAGAAGGATATGATGTCGATGCCGTCGGGGACGGAGCGGAGGCCCTGAGGCGGGTCGAGGCGCGGGATTACGATGCCATCATCCTCGACCACCAGATGCCGCGGCTGACGGGAATGGAGTTCCTCGGCCGGCTCCGCGCAGGCGCCGTCGCGGGCGGGGCGGTTGATACGCCGGTGATCGTCATTACGGCCTTCGGGTCGATCGAGATGGCGGTCCAGGCCATGAAGGACGGCGCGTACAGCTTCCTGACCAAGCCGGTGCGGTATGAGGACCTGAGCCAGCAGGTCAAGAACGCCGTGGAACGGAGCCGTCTGTCGCGCGAGATCCGTTCCCTTCGCACCGAGGTGGAGGACCGTTATCAGTTCGGCAATATTATCGGCCGCAATCCCCGCATGCAGGACATCTTCCAGATCGTCAACACCGTGGCGGAAACGGATGCGACGGTGCTCATTCACGGCGAGAGCGGTACCGGCAAGGAACTGATCGCGCGGGCCATTCATTACAACAGCAGACGGAAGGAAAAGCCCTTTGTGGTGGTGAGTTGCTCCGCCCTCCCCGAGGCGTTGCTCGAGAGCGAGCTTTTCGGCCATGAAAGGGGAGCCTTTACCGGAGCAATCCGCCAGCGCATCGGCCGGTTCGAAATGGCCGAGGGCGGAACGATTTTTCTCGACGAGATCGGCGAAATGTCCATGCCCGTGCAGCTCAAACTGCTGCGCGTTCTGCAGGAGCGCGAAATCGAGCGGGTCGGGGGCAACCAGACGATCAAGGTGGACGTCCGCGTCATTGCGGCGACGCACCGGGACCTGCAGCAGGCGATGCAGGAACGGCATTTCCGGCAGGACCTGTTCTACCGCCTCAACGTCGTGCCGGTCAATCTTCCATCGCTCCGCGACCGGTTCGATGATGTCCCCTTGCTCGCAGCGCACTTCCTCCGCAAGTACTGCGCGAAGAATCAGCGCGGCGAGAAAACGCTATCCCCTGAAGCCCTATCCGCGCTCTGTTCCTATTCCTATCCCGGGAACGTTCGTGAACTGGAGAATATGATCGAGCGGGCGGTGATCATGGAAAAGGGGGATACGATCCAACGGGCGGATCTCGGTTTTTCGGCGCCGCTCAGGAAAGTGCTGCCCCCCGGTCCCGATGGCGATCTGCAGCCGTTCCGGAAGATGAAGTCCGATGTGGTCGAACAGTTCGAGAGGGAGTACCTGTCGCAGCTTTTGCGGCGGTACAAGGGAAACCTCAGCAGGTCTGCCCAGCATGCGGGGATGAACATCAAGAACTTCCATGAAAAGATGGCCCGCTACGGTTTAAAGCGGGAAGAGTTCAAGTGACCGCGAACGCCCGCGGTGCGAAAGCTTTAAAAGACATCCTTCCGTTGGCCTCTCTCCGTCGTCCTGAAGTAGCACTAATCATGAATAATAGATGTGCTCAAACTGCAGTTTTGCCGGTTGTCGGCAGAATCCTCTTGACTTGACTTTGGCGTTTTGTTATAGTTTCCCCAAGTTTTTTGGCCTTTTCGGCCTTTCCGCAATATCGTGTGCCGTTGACGAAGTGGCTGCCTCACCTATGACAACCACTATCCGAAATGACATATCGCTTATTCCCGCTGTTCACTTCTGCATCACGCCCTCAGCCAGGGGCGTTCAAGCTGTTCTCACGTGTCCTTGTATCGGTTCGGAACCTGAAAGTCGGCACGATCATCAAGAAAGGAGGGATGGTGTAGGCAAAGAGGATACCTGTTTACTGGCACCATCGTTTCGAACACATCAATCGGTTCACGTACTCCGGTAACGGAGAAACACCAAAAAGGGAGGATACACGATGAAGAAGGTTTTGGCAGTTGTTGCAGCGCTGGCGCTGACCCTGATCAGCTCAGTCGCCATGGCTGAAGTGAACGTGAGCGGCAGCATTGACATCCGGAACCTGTCGACGCAGAACACCACCGACTGGAATTCCAAGAATTCGGACGAGAACCGGACCACGCAGGAGCGCATTCGCGTCAATATCGACGCGAAGAACGACAATGTAAAGGGTCGTGTGACCTTTGAGAACGACTGGGATGTCTGGGGCCGCGTTGAAGCTCCCCAGGCCAATGGCGCCACGACGACGAATGCTGGCGGTGGCCGCCTGGAAATTCGTGAGGGCTGGATTGACTTTACGATCCCGGGCGCTGGCCCGGCTCATGTGAAGGTCGGCCATCAGTTCCTGCAGCTCGGCAACGGCTGGTTCTTCCGGTCCATGAAGTACGGTTCCGATGCCTGGGTGGTCGGCTATCCCGGCACGAACACTGTTGCCTTTGTCGATGTAAAGGTCGCCGAGAACCTCGCAGCGGCTTCCGATGACGTCGATGCCTTCGTGCTCCTCGACAACTACAAGCTGAACGACAAGAGCACCGTAGGCGCCTATCTCGTCTACCTCCGCGATCCCCAGGGCAAGTTCACGGGCAGCGGCGACGAGTCCAATCTCGACAACATCGGCCTTTGGTTCAATGGTGTTCTCGGCCCGGTAAACCTCCAGGCTGAAGTCGACGTTCAGATGGGCACGGTGAAGTTCGCAGACGGCTCGGCTGACAGGAAGTTCAAGGGCAACCAGATCGTGCTCGAGGCCAACATGACGCCGGCAGAGGGCCTGAAGGTCGAGGCAACGGTCGGCACGGGCACGGGCCAGGATACGTCCAACGATTATACGATCATGAAGACAGCGCTCGACGCTGACCCGCACTACACCTTTGTGTACGAGTATTTCATGAAGACCGCTGCTGGCGCAAAGAACACCGGTTTTGCAAACACCCTGGCGGTCGGCGTGGGTGCTTCGTACGAGATCAACAAGATGGTCGGCGTGGATCTGAAGGGCTGGATGCTCCAGGCCAATGAGGATGTGGCCCTGAATGGCGGCACGCCTGATTCGGATCTGGGCACGGAAATCGACGCACGCCTGCGCCTCAAGCTCTATGAACAGCTTTCCTGGAGCTTCACCTATGGTCACTTCATGCCGGGCAAGGCTTATGAGGACGGTTCCGGCGTGGCGGACAATGTGGATGCCATCCAGGGCGTCCTGAGCTACAAGTTCTAAATCAGGACCGGGTGCACCAGTGTGCGCTTGAATGTAAACGTTGTGTCAATCCCACGGGTAGACAACCTGCCCGGGGTATTTTTTGCGTGAAACGAAACTGGTGATGACATTCACCAAATCTCTTATGGAGGGAAAAATGATGAAAAGAATTGCGATCGCTGTGGTTATGGTGTTGCTTGCGTTTTCCGGCAGTGCTTTTGCCGCCAACAGTCTGCATCAGGGCGCGTTCGGAATCAGTGTGGGCATGGGGGACAGCGTGTTCAGCCACAGTGCTATTCCGAATGCGAACGTCGCGATCAACAATGTTGTCGACCTGCAGGCTCGTTTCCTGGCAGCCAAGAACCTGGCCCTTTACGGCAATTTCGGATTTCAGAACGACGGCGGTGACGCGGACGCCACGTATATCAGTCTGGGAATCGGTGCACGTATGTACCTCAAAACCGATGACTTCGCCCCCTTTGTTGCCGGCCAGCTGTCCTATGTTTCGGTGAAGTCTGATCCGAAGGTAGCCGATATCAGCGTCATCGACGTCGCAGGCCTGTTCGGGGCAGAATATTTTGTTGGGAAGCAGTTTAGCCTTGAGGGCTCGGTGGGAGTCGGTATCGGCCAGGCCAAGGACGACCTCAGCAAGGTGAAAGACACCTATTTCGGCACCCGTACAGTTGGCGTCCGCGCGAATTTCTATTTCTAAGAGCGATCTCGCATCAGTGGGCCTGACGCGCACATGGATTCGGTCAGGAGATGATGCGATAGGAGGAGGCGATAATGCCTAAGCAGATCAGGATGTTCGGAATCATGCTGCTCGCCCTCGTCGCTCTGCTGGCCATTGCGGTCGGCTGCGGAGGAGGAGACAAAGGACCGGTAACCCCCGGGGTTCCTCTGGATCAGTTATTCGGCGGCGGCACGGGGACGGGAGGCGGCGGCGGTATCGGTGGTGGTGGTGGGGGCGGCACGGGGGCGTGTGTCGCATCAGACCAAGGTTTCACTTACTGCGTGAGCGGCATCGACGCAGCCACCTGTGCGAACAACAACGGCCAGATCCATATCGGCCAGACCTGCCAGAGCCTCGGTTATACTAACTGCCAGGTTGTGCAGGGCGTGACAGTCTGCCAGTAACAACTGGCGTCATTACAGCTTTCGAAAAACCCTGGAGGAATGATCCTCCAGGGTTTTTTATTGTGGCTCTGCATGGGCGGTGCAAGTCCCATCGTAAATTGATCCAGGACGTGTGGAGCCCTCCCTTCGTTCAGTGTTATCAGGGGAAAAGCGCTAAAGCACCAAATTGTATTGTTATCCCGATGGTTTTTATGGTATTCTTGCCGTGTCAAATGAATGCGCGTGAGGAGACGGGAATGGAATTGAAGAAAGGGACGGGAACGATCCTTGTTGTGGATGATGAAGCGATGGTGAAGGATCTTGCCCGGGATATCCTCAAACGATACGGATACACCGTCATTACTGCAGGCGGCGGTGCTGAAGCTGTTTCCGTGTACCGTGAACGGGGACCTGAGATTGCTGCAGTGCTTCTGGACATTCTGATGCCCGATGTGGACGGAAAGGAAGCGTTTCGCGTTATCCGCGAAATCAATCCAGAAGCGAAGATCGTTGTATCGAGCGGATACAATCAGGAGCGGGATGCCAGGGCGCTTCTGGAACTGGGCGCGAAGGGGTTTGTCCAGAAGCCCTACCGGATTGCAGAACTGGTGAAAGTTGTCGGTGATGTGCTGGAGCAGAACTGACCGCGATCCTGATCCGGATCGAAACGAACATAGTGCAAGCGAAAACGAAAATGGGCCAGGCAATTAGCCTGGCCCTTACTTGTGTAAACCGCAGGAGCATCCCATCCTAGGGATTCTGCAGCTTCGCAGCTTTGACTACATGTTTCAGCAGTACCCGCGTCGTCACCGTGCCTACTCCGCCGGGGACGGGGGTAATGGCGCCGGCGGTTTCCTTGGCGGCGTCGGTGTTCACATCTCCGACGAACTTGTCTCCCTCGGGATTGATGCCGACGTCCATGACGGTAGCGCCTGCCTTGATATAATCGGGAGTGATCATTTTGGCTTTGCCGATGGCCGCCACGACGATATCGGCGCGTCTGCACACGCCGGGCAGGTCCTTCGTCCGGGAGTGGCAGACCGTGACCGTCGCGTTCTCCTGGAGCAGAAGCATGGCCATGGGCTTGCCTACGACCATGGATCTCCCGATGACCACCGCCTCTTTTCCGGACATCGGGACCTCATAGAATTTGAGCATCTCCATGACCGCCTGTGGTGTCGCCGGCGGGAACCCGGTCAGATCGCCTGCCATGATTTTCCCCGCGTTGACCGGATTGAAGCAATCCACGTCCTTCTCGGGCGCCAGGATGTGCTTCACGACGTCCTCGCTGATCTGCTTCGGGAACGGCCGCATCACGATGATGCCGTGGATGTTCCTGTCCGCGTTCCGCTGCTTCAGGAGCGCCACGAAATCGTTCTGGCTCATGGTCCCGGCCAGCTGCTCGATCTCGCAGGCGATCCCGTTCTTCTCGGCCATCTTCTTGGCGCTGTTCGCATAAAAGACCGAGTCCGGCGCATCGCCGACAATGATGATCCTGAGCGCCGGGTTAGTGCCCTTTGCCTTCAGCTCCTGGACCTCTTTCTGGATGTCCTGGTCCATCTTCGCAGCAACTTCCTTGCCAGTCAAAAGTTTCGCGGCCATATCAGCTCCTTTTATAGCATTAAATGATTCTGGAAAAAACCAAAACTAGAAAACGATTTAACCACGAAGTTCACGAAGCACCAGAAGTCTGAAGATCTATCGTCACTCATCTTTTTTCTCGACCTTCGTGTTCTTCGTGGTTCCCACGGTCAGTTATTCTCTGCGCTAGCCCATTTTCTTGTACGTTGTTTCCATAACGCTCTTCTCGAGTGTGCTTGTCTGTTTCAGCACGTCCTGCATCCTGGTCCAGGTTTCCTTATTGAAAGCATCGTCCTTGATGCTGTTCACATTGATCTTGACGTTGAGCGCGGCGCTCTGGGCGCAGGCCTGGGCGAGCAGGACGGCGACGCCGGCGTCGCTCACGGCTCCCACATTGCCGATGGCCGCCGCCCGTTCGGCGAGCCGGGCGACCTCAAGCGACTTGAGCCCGATCTCGAACGGCACCTGGCAGGCTTTCTTCAGGGCCTCCTGCATGCGCGCTGTGCGCGCCGCCTTTTCTGCATCGGTATTCTTCGGCATTTTGTAGACTTCGGACAGCGCACCGTAAGCTTCCGTATCCTTCTGGATCAGATCCTGCAGCTCGGCGCGCAGCTTTTCCGATTCCTGCAACAATTCGCTGATCTGCTGCTGCACGTCTTTGTACTTTTCCTTGCCCACGGTGAGGCTGCAGACCATGCTGACGAGGCCTGCGCCCAACGCTCCGGTAAGCGCGGCAACGCTGCCGCCGCCCGGTTCGGGCGATTTGCTGGCAAGTTTGTCCAGGAAATGGCGGATCGGTTGATCGACGTACATCGCATGTCCCTCGTTTCGAATGAGATGGAAGGCAGGTGTGGCTCAAAAGATTAGAAAAAAAGGGAGCTTTTGTCAACAAAAAAATGCCCCCCTCTCCAACATTGCTGTCTTCAAGGAGGGCATTTCAGGGGAGGCTTGATAATTACCGCTTGAGAAGAAGTATAGCTGGACATTGAGAATAAGTCAAGGTGAAAGTGAAAAAGTATTTTCTTGACTCGAATTGTTTTTACTTGGTAATATGATCCCCGAAGTCCTTCGGATGTTATCATCACTTATGGATATTTCTCACGGAATTTCAATTGCTTCGCTGTTTCTCTCGCTTGCGATGGGGGCGGTTTCCTTTGCTTCTCCCTGCATTCTGCCGCTCATCCCTTCGTATGTATCCTACATCACGGGCCTCAGCTTTGATGAACTGGTGGGTCCGGATTCCCGCAAGAAGAACATCCGGACTACGCTGCTGCATTCGCTTGTTTTTGTCGCTGGGTTCACGCTGGTTTTCGTCATTCTGGGAGCGACTGCGAGCGTGCTCGGCCAGATGATGATCGAATACCTCAAGGGCATCAGGATCGTCGGCGGGATACTCCTGATCGTGTTGGGGCTCTTCGTAACGGACATCATCCCCATTCCTTTTCTGCAGCAGGATGCAAAGCTGCGCTTAAAAGAACGGCCCGCAGGATTCATCGGCACCTTCCTGGTAGGCGTCATCTTCGCCGCGGGATGGACGCCCTGTACGGGTCCCTTTCTTGCTGCCGTTCTCATGCAGGCGGCGCAGTCAGCCACCATGGCAACGGGAATGGTGTTTCTCGTTTTCTATTCCCTGGGCATCGGAATACCTTTTATCCTTTCGGCGATTGCCATCAGCGCGTTCCTTTCCACGTTCAGCAAAGTCAGGAACTATTTCCGGGCGATCAAGTTGACAAGCGGCGCCATTCTGATCATCATGGGCATTCTGCTCATCACGGACAAGTGGACACTCTTGACATCATTGCTTATGAATCCATAGGGGGCTGGGAACGATATGGGGGCAGATTTGGATATCTTAAAGGACAAGGACGCGCCGCTCTATACCATGGGCGTCGCGGCAAAGTTGGTGGGCACCACGGCGCAGACCCTGCGGCTCTATGAGAAGCACGGTCTGATCCTTCCGACACGGGAGCGGCGGAACCGGCTGTACACCGAGAACGACATCAAATGGCTGCGCTGCGTCCGCGAGTTGATCCATGCGAAGAAGATCAGCATCGAAGGCATCAAGAAACTGCTCGAATACGCGCCGTGCTGGGAGATCAAGGATTGTCCGGATGAACGCCGGGTGTCCTGCACGGCGTTTACGAACAAGAGCAAGCCTTGCTGGGAGACGACGCGATGCAAAAAGGACGCTGACTGCACGACCTGCGTGATCTATCTCCGGAGCGCCAAGAAGGCTGTGAAGAAGTGATCCCTGCAGGAGCCAGTAGTCAGGAGCCAGGAGAACGACAAGATGCAACGGCTCGGTTGTTCTGACTCCTGAATTCTGTCTGCTGTCCTTACGGATGTTCCTCCACCCAGACCACGCCGTCCCGCGTGGTCTCTTTTTTCCAGATCGGTGTGATCCGCTTTAGTTCATCGATGCAGAACCGGCAGGCCTTGAACGCCTCGTCGCGGTGCTGCGCTGCAACGACGATGAGCACGATGTTCTCTCCCACGGGGATCAGTCCCACGCGGTGGATGATGCTGACATCGAGAATGCCGTAGTCCCTGATGGCCCGTTCCCGGATCTCGCCCAACTTCTTCTCTGCCATCCCCGGGTAATGCTCGAACTCGAGTTTCTTCACCGCCGTCCCTTTGGAGATATCGCGCGTGGTGCCGAGGAACGTGACAATGCCGCCGATCGACGATGATGAGGCCTTGATCCGTTCCACTTCCGCATCGAGAGAGAACGGCTCCTTCTGGATGCGTACGCAGCCGGCGGTCTGGCCTCCGGAAAAGGGAGGCATCAGACCGATCTCGTCCCCGTCTTTGACAGAGGTAGTCCCTGAAGCGAACTCCTGGTTCACCGAGACAATGATCCTTCCATTCTGAAGCAGGGCTCCCACTGGAGGGCACTGCTGTTCGATTGCGGTCTTGACCCCATTTACCG
>JAKAHZ010000012.1:31849-45709 GCA_021814615.1 Nitrospirota bacterium
TCTGTCCCCCGCGCCCTGCTGGCCCTGACGATTCCGCCGTTCCTGGCGCTCGCTGGCTGCGGCGGCGACGACGGCACCCAAGCGGGCACGCCGTCCGCACCCGGCTTCGACGGCGGTCAGGACGTCATTGACCGTTTGCGGCCCGGGTTGAACGGCGATCTCCGCTTTTCCCGCTTTCTCCCTGAGTACAGCGAACAACCGCACAAGAATCATGGCACACCGCCGGGGGCGTCTCCGTCGGGCGGCACGGTCGGTACGGCAACGGCGGGCTCCAGACGGTTGGCGATCATGCACTGCAGCATCTCGAGCTCATCCTGATCGAACCACATGACGCCGCAGGAACTGCAGCGGTCCACTTCGACGAGATAGTTTTCGCTGTAGAAACCGCGGAGCATGGGATGCGTGCATTTCGGGCAGGGGATCCGCTGAATGGCCGTCCCCTGTACGCGGCTCGCTGCACGATAGATGCGCCGGGAAAGATTGTTTTCGAGGGTAGTGCGGGCAAGCGCATTGATCCGTTGAGTACAGAGGTGGTCCTGGCCTGTCCGGGCAATGATCCGCGGAAGTTTCTTCATCTCCACAAGCGATCCAGCGCAAAAACTGCATTGGGCGATCTGCGTCCCCTCATACGACGCGGTTACGAGCGGCTGGCGGCAGACGGGGCAGGTGAGTCCGGTCTCGATTCGCTCGTTGCCGGAAGCGAGGCGAGCCGCAAAGATTGGCCCGAGCAGGGGATCCTTCCACGCGCGGTCGGCCGAGGACGATCCACCAGTCGAAATCCAGGTGAGCGGCGAGAGCCAGGCCAATGCGGCAAGTTCCTGCACGGTAAAAGGACCCTGCCATTCCTGCTTCGGGCTCATTGCGTGGTACAGCGGCTGCTGCCCGGGAGCCGGTGTTCTTGCCTCCGCTTCCGCTCGATCCGCTCGCCGGTCCAGATCGCCGATATCGACGCGCGCCATGGCGAGCAGGATGCCGATGCGCTTGCGGATGGGCGGGTGGGTCGAAAGAAGGTCTGCAACGAACCCCTCTGTCTCATCGAGCGTCGTGGCCTGGGGATTCACGATGCAGAGCATCTCGAGTCCGCTCCCGATGAAGCCTGCCCCTCGCCAGCTCCGGGAAAGGAGGTGAAGCGCCTCGGCAAGCGCCAGGGGATTTCTCGTCATGCGCACCGCCGCAGCGTCTGCCCGGTATTCCCGTTCCCGGGAGATAAACAGGTTGAGCAAGTAACCGAGTTTGACCAACAGCCAGGCCAGGCCGGCTCCTGCCGTGGCGGAGGATCTGCGGTCGGAGAGGGAATTCAGCCGGTCGAGGGCGGCGGACAGCGTGCCGAAGAGGCTGGCGGCAATGGTCGTCTCGAGGCAGTCGCCGGATAGCACGTGATGCGCCTCGTGGGCGACCACTGCTTCGACCTGCGGACGGGAAAGCCGCGAGAGCAGCCCTTCCGTGATCGCGATCAGGGCGTTTCCCCTGAGATCAGCGACGGCAAGTGCGTTCATCGACTGCGAGGGGATCACTGCTGACTGAATCGTACGTTTCCTTCCGGTGACCACGTGTACCTCCTCGATCACGTTCAGGAACACGCGGTGGACCTCATCCTGGGGATCGGGCGGCTGGGCGTCGAGGGTACGTCGGACCGAGTCAACGGCTTCTGAGGCTGAGAACCAGAAGTGGATTCCCGCAGCCACGAGCGATACCAGCACGGCGCCGAGCCAAAAGCGGGGCGATGCCCTTCCGATGATGCCGAGCGGCGCCGTGATAAAGAGAATGGCGGCAAGGTAGATCGCGATCAGAACAAGAAAGAAAGCTGCAATGCGCCAGGTTTTCTGGCGCTCGATATCGATGAAGGTGAGGGGCATGGGATAGCCAGGAGACGGGAACTCGGAATGCGGATTCAGGCGGAGCGTGAAGCGGGCAGCCCTTTTCGTCCCGTCCTGCCCGCTGACGCCCGATTACTTTCCTTTGAGGCTCAAATTCACCGCAGGGGCCGTTCGCGCAGCTTCCTCCGCTGCGAAATATTCCTCGGTCTTGAAATTGAAGATCGATGACACGATGTTGTTCGGAAAAACCTGGAGTTTGGTGCGATAGTTCGCCACGAGATCGTTATACAGCTGGCGGGCGAAGGAGATGCGGTTCTCCGTTGTCGTCAGTTCTTCCTGGAGCTGGGTGATGTTCTGGTTGCTCTTGAGCTGCGGATAGTTCTCCACGACCGCGAACAGTCTGCCGAGCGCCTGGGTCAGCATGTTCTCAGCCTCGGCTTTGGCCGGGATGCCGGCGGCCGAGACGGCGCGTGCCCGCGCGTTCATGACCTTTTCCAGCGTATCCTGCTCGAATTCCATAGCACCCTTGACCGTGGAGACGAGGTTGGGGATGAGATCGTGGCGGCGCTTGAGCTGCACGTCGATCTGTTTCCACGATCCCTGGACGTCATTGCGCGATGCAATGAGCCCGTTGTAGATCGCCGCAGTCCAGAGGACGGCGAGGACGATGATGCCGAGCAGAATCCATCCGATCATGTGACCTCCTTGGAATCCGGAATGACGCTATTATAGCATGAAGGACGGTGGCGGCACCATGCTTTTCCGGCCGGTCACCGGCTGTCAAGCTCGCCCGTCAGGCCGGGGAAGATGCCGCGATCGCTCGCTTCCTTGAAGAGCTTCCGGACTGCGGTCAGCCCTTCCGTTCCCAAATCGAGGGAAAAATCGTTCACGTACAGGCCGATATGCCGGAGCATGACCGTTTCATCCATTTCCTGGCTGTGTTTGCGGCAGTAGGCAAGGATCTCCTGCTCATGGGAGCGGGCGTACTCGATGCTTTGCCGGATGGCTCCGCTCACGGCCGTCAGGAGATCGGAGCCGAGCGACCGCTTTCCGAGGATCGCTCCCAGGGGGATCGGCAGCCCGGTTTCCCTTTCCCACCACGCTCCCAGATCGGCAAGCTGCTCCAGTTGATAGAGGTGATAGGTAAACCGCGACTCATGAATGATCAGGCCCGCCGTGACGCTTCCCGTGGCCACGGACTGCAGGATGCGGTCGAAAGGCATGACCACGACGTTCTGCATCAAGGGATCGAAGAGGCGCAGGAGCAGGGCCGCCGTGGTCAGCCTGCCCGGTATCGCAATGGTGCCTCTGCGCACCGCGTCGAGAGACGTGCCCGGCCGCGCCACGATGAGAGGACCGCATCCCCTGCCGAGCGCGCCGCCGGAACGGAGCAGGGCATAGCGGTCCAGCAGATGGCCCATGGCATGGGACGATACCTTGGTCAGATCAAGCGCGCCTTCGAGCGCCAGGCTGTTCAGCGTTTCCACATCTTCCAGCCGCTCCTGGAACCGGATGCCGGGAACGTGAATCTTGCCAAGGATCAAGGCCGCGAAGATATACGTATCGTTCGGGCAGGGGGAATACCCGATGGTCAGCATGCGCGCGGTCATGCCCAGGACCTCACGAGTGTCTGGACCGCCTCCTGTGCGGCCAGGGCTGCTTCGACGATGTTCCACTTCGAGCGGTCCCGGTCCTCCACGATGTTCGAGATGCCCCGCACCTCGAGCCAGGGAATGCCGTGAGACAGGGCGACATGGGCCGCCGCTGCTCCTTCCATGTTCTCGCAGAGGCCGCAGTACTGCAGCTCAAGCTCCTGTGCGCGTAACTTCGTTCCCGTGCAGGTGGAGAGCGTGACAAAGGGGCCGGAATGGACCCTGCTCCCGAATACCGCAACAAGGGCGCCTTTTGTCCTGTTGAACAGGAATTCCGGGGCAGGGTAGGTGTTGTATATCGTTGCAGCAGGCAGCGCGAGAAGCGGTATGCCGATGTATGAGGTGTCCTGGAATCCCTGGGCGGTCAGCACCCCTTCATCGCCTGCAATCTCCCGGCTGGCGAGCGCGATATCGCCCACCCGGGCGCCGGAAGCGGGGTAGGCGCCGCCGACGCCGAAGACAATGAGGGCGTCGGGCGAATAGCGCATCGCCATGGCCGTTGCGGCCTGTGCCGCATTGACCTTGCCCATCCCTCCAGCGCAGAGAACGACGGGCCGGCCGTCAATCTTCCCGGTCATGAACTGTTTTTCGCCGAGCACCGTGCTGTTTCGATCTTCCAGGCGCCGGACGAGCTGTTCCGCTTCTGCATTGACTGAGCAAAGAAGGGCGATCATGATCGGATGGATATGCCTTCCTCGTTCGCAAAACCCGCCGGTGATCCGGGAGGATGGCTCTTGACTGTTGTTCCAGGGGGAATAAGACCCTGCTTTGCAGAATGATGTGCAGGCGTCATGAAAAATCTTGGAAAATATACCATAGTTTTCGTTGCACTTCTATGCCAAATTTGCTATTATCGTAGCGATTTTTCAGGGTTTTTTCAGAGTTTTCGTCGCCTGTCCGGACCTGATTGCTTGTAAGTAATTGAAAACATTGAGTTATGTTTGTCATTCCGTGGCTGTTAAGGAGGCGAAATGTTACGGTATCTGACAGCAGGGGAGTCCCACGGCGAACTCCTGATGGGCATTCTTGAGGGGATGCCTGCGGGCCTGTTGATCCGGGTGACCGATATTGACGGCGATCTGGCGCGGCGGCAGACGGGTTACGGCCGCGGGGGCAGGATGAAGATCGAGAAGGATACGGTCAAGATCTATACCGGCGTTCGCTGGGGGCGGACCTTGGGCGGGCCGGTGGGTCTCATGATCCGGAATAAGGACTGGGACAACTGGCGGGCAAAGATGTCGCCGGACACCGCGTTCTTGAACAATGCCGACGCCGTCACGCGGCCCCGTCCCGGCCATGCCGATCTTGCCGGCGCCTTGAAGTACGGAATGCAGGACCTACGGAACATCCTGGAGCGTTCGAGCGCACGGGAGACGGCGATGCGCGTTGCCGTCGGCGCCGTGTGCAAGCGGCTCCTGGACGAGTTCGGTATCGGCATCGTGAGCCATGTGATCGACATCGGCGGCGTGTACGCGAAAGGCGAGCGGCTTTCCGCCAGGGAGATCCGGCGGAAGACGGAAAATTCCGAGCTCCGGTGCGCCGATTATGAAGCAGAGAAAAAAATGATGC
Source organism: Nitrospirota bacterium (assembly GCA_021814615.1). Taxonomy (GTDB): domain Bacteria; phylum Nitrospirota; class UBA9217; order UBA9217; family UBA9217; genus JAKAHZ01. The sequence goes on from JAKAHZ010000012.1 coordinate 36,888, forward strand.
GGAAGATCGATGAAGCAGTGCAGGCCGGGGATTCCCTTGGCGGCATTTTCGAGGTCATCGTGTCCGGCGCTCCGATCGGGCTCGGGAGTCATGTGCATTGGGACCGCAAGCTCGATGCGCGGCTTGCCATGTCGCTCATGAGCATCCAGGCGATGAAGGGTGTCGAGGTCGGCTCGGGATTCGGCGCTGCGAATAAGCCGGGCTCGCAGGTGCATGACGAGATCTTCTGGACGCCCAAGAACGGTTTCTTCCGGAAAACGAACAACGCCGGCGGCATCGAGGGCGGCATGACCAACGGGGAGGACATCGTGCTCCGCGCGGCCATGAAGCCCATCCCCACGCTCATGAAGCCCCTCCGCTCCGTGGATCTGGATTCGAAGAAGCCCTTCAAGGCCAGCGTGGAGCGGTCCGACGTTTGCGCCGTTCCCGCGGCCGGCGTTGTAGGAGAGGCGGTAGTCGCTTTCGAGATCGCAGCCGCCATGATCGAAAAATTCGGCGGCGACAGCCTGGACGAGATGAAACGGAACTACGAACAGTACCAGAAGACCCTGAAGGACCGGATGGGCATGGAAGAGGGCGCCGAACCGGGGACGCGGTGATGCGGACCAGCGACCGCGCCGCTCGGCAAGGGATGGTGCCATGTCATTGAATGTCATTCTTACCGGTTTCATGGGGGTCGGGAAGACCAGCGTGGGAACGGGACTGGCGAATGACCTGGGATTCCGGTTCGTGGACACCGACAGCCTGATCGAGGCGGACCAGAAGATTACCATCACCGAGATATTTTCTTCCTTCGGCGAGCCCTATTTCCGCGACGTGGAAACGAGGATCATCAAAAGCGTGCTTGAGGGAGAGGGCCTGGTGGTCTCCACGGGAGGCGGCGCCGTGATCCGCGATGCGAACCGCCGCGCCTTCAAGGAACGGGGCATCACGATCTGCCTTACGGCGCGGCCCGAAGTGATTTACGACCGCATCAAGCACGAGACCCATCGCCCCCTGCTGCAGGTGCCCGATCCGCTCGGGAAGATCCGGGACCTGCTGGCATCCCGCGAACCGTTCTACCGCCAGGCGGACCTGGTGATCGACACGTCGGACAAGTCCGTCACCCGGGTGCTCGAAGAAATCAAAGAGAAGGTGCGTCATGCATGTTGTTAGGGTCGACTTGGGCGAACGAAGCTACGATATCCTGATCGGCGCGAAGCTCGAAGAGATCGGAACGCTCATGAATGAGCTGCGCATCGGGAAAAAGACCGCTGTGGTGACGAACCCCACGGTATATCGCCTCTATGGGGAACGCGTGTTCTCCAGCCTGAAAGCAGCTTCTTTTCCGGCCATGTCCATCGAGATCCCCGACGGGGAGCAGTACAAGAACCTGGACTGGGCGAACGCCATCTACACGGCGCTCCTGATCAATGCTTTCGACCGCCGGTCGCCCTTGGTCGCCCTGGGCGGCGGCGTGATCGGCGATCTCACGGGATTTGCCGCGGCCACCTTCATGCGCGGCGTGCCCTTCATCCAGATCCCCACCACCCTCCTGTCCATGGTGGACAGCAGCGTGGGCGGCAAGACGGGCGTGAACCACGCGATGGGCAAGAACATGATCGGCGCCTTCTATCAGCCCAAGCTCGTGCTGATGGACGTGGACGTGCTCCGGACGCTGCCGCGCGAAGAGTTCCTTTCCGGCATGGCGGAGGTGATCAAGTACGGCGTTATCTGGGACCGCGAGCTCTTCGCGTTTCTTGAGAAGAACCGCGAGAAGATCCTGGCCCAGGAGCAGGGCCCGCTGACCCATATCATCAGCCGGTCCTGCGAGATCAAGGCCGACGTGGTGAGCAAGGACGAGCGGGAAGGGGGCCTTCGCGCCATCCTGAATTTCGGCCACACGGTCGGGCACGCCGTGGAAACGCTGGAGAATTACGCGATCCGCCACGGCGAGGCGGTTGCCATCGGTATGGTCTATGCCTCGCGCCTGGCGCATCGCATCGGACTGTGCGACGGGCATGTTGCCGAAAAGGTGGAGGGCCTGATCAGCGCCTATGGACTCCCGACGAGTCTTTCCCGGCTGAAGCGCCGCCCGACGGTGCTCCAGCTTACCGACACCATGATGGTGGACAAAAAGGCAGAGGGAGGGAAAGTGCGGTTCGTTCTCCCGAAGAAGATCGGGGAGGCAGTGATCTCCAGGGACTGGGACGACGCGGCCCTGCAAGAGGTCCTCGCCACGTAGGAAGTCGCAAGAGCGCTCCCGGGACAGGTGCCAGCGATGTTCGGTTTCAGGAATAAAGAGCCCTTCAAACCGCCGCAGGATGCTGCGATGTTGCGCCATCGGATCGATGCGGAGATGAGGGAGAACTTTCCGAAGGTGGACCGCTACCGGGAGATCGCGCGGGACGCCGAATCGGTCTTCCGGGGTCTCGATGCCATCATCGTCCGGAAGACTCACGCGGAAGAGGCGCAGCGCCTGCAGGACGATCTCCGCAAGAAGCTCGAGGCGCTTGCCGGGAAGATCAAAGGGAACCTCGCCGAGGCAAAACAGGCGGGCGACGGCGATTTTGTCGAGAAGAACATCGATTACCTGCAGCGAAAGAGCATTCGGAACAGCGCCAAAACGCTTTTTACCGACTTTCTGGAGGCACAGGAACGGTTCGTCGCGTCGTGCGCGTCTCCTGCTCCGGGAACAGCGGCAACGCTTGATGCAGCCGCGGCATCGATGTTCAAGGCCGTGGCGGAACTGCATACCGGCTATTTCATGGCCCACGGCGACGACCGGGAAATCGTGGAGCTCCGGGACCTGCTGATCCAGAAGATCACGGCGCTGGAGCACGCGGTGGAACGGCACCGGCGGGAGCTTGACGTGCAGGGCGTTGCGGAACAGGCAACGCGGTTCGCTGCACAACTGCGGGAAATGAAGCAGAATCTTTCCATCTGACAACGGCATAGCGGATCCGGGGAGGAGGGAGCATGAGTGAGTATCTCTGGCATTGCCCGTTCTGCAATACGGACCAGACCGTGAGCGAGGCAGGCCGCCATGCGGTCTTTGCCGACCTGTCCATCGAGAACGCTGAGGGGCCGCGGCGGCTGGTGGTCAAGTATGTGGTCTGCCCCAATCCCCGGTGCCGGGAATTTTCGCTCAGCGCATCGCTCCATACGCTCGAGATCGTCGGCAACCGTTCGTATACCGGCAAACATCTCAAGTCATGGAACCTCGTGCCTCCCTCCCGCGCCCGCTCCTTTCCGGTTTCCGTCCCCGAGGCGGTGCTCGAGGACTACCGAGAAGCGTGCCTGCTGCAGGGGCTCAGCGCCAAAACGGCGGCTGCGCTGGCGCGGCGGTGTCTTTCATCGATGCTCAGGGATTTCTGGCGCGTCCAGCCCGGCAGCCTGAGCGACGAGCTGCGGCAGGTGAAGGGGACGGTTGATCCCCTGACCTGGGAGGCGATCGAGTCGGTAAGAAATACGGGCCGCATCGGCGCGCGGATGGAGGGCGAGAGCGCCGAAGTGCGCGAAACCGAAGAGGGAGAAGCGCAGCTGCTGATCGGTTTGATCGAGACGCTCATCGTCGACTGGTACGTTGCGCGGGAGGAGCGGCGGAAACGGCTCGAGGAAATCCGCCAGATCGCCGGCAAGGGACTCCAGAACGCACGGCCGGAATAATCCCCCGCAGCATTTCCTGTCCGGATCCCTCATGCAGATCCCCGCTCTCCAAGAACTGACTGCTCTGATCGCCATCACCACCGAGCCTCTCTATCTGGTCGGCGGTTCGGTCCGCGATCTCCTGCTTGGCGACGAGAATATCAGGGATATCGATCTGCTGATGCCGTTCGGTTCCGAGGACGTCGCCCGCAGGTTCGCCGACAAGATCGGCGGCGCGTTTTTCTTCCTCGACGTAGAGCGGAAGATCACGCGGGTGGTGCTTCGTTCCCGCGCCGGCGGGTATCAGTTCGATTTCACCAACTTCGACGGCGCCGGTCTCGACGAGGACCTTGGCCGAAGGGATTTCACGGTCAATGCCATGGCGCTTGACCTGCGGCGATTTCTCGCATCCAGGTCCCTGGACGACGTGATCGACCGCTTCGGCGGCAGGGAGGATGTTCGGCAGAAGCGCATTCGCGCAGCCGATCCGCGCGTCTTTGACAACGATCCGCTCCGGCTGCTCCGGGCCGTGCGGTTCGCCGCGACGCTGGGTTTTTCCCTCGATGACCGGACGGCAGTCGAGATCCGGAAGCGCAGGGAACAGCTGGCCGCGCCTTCCCGGGAGCGCGTTCGCGACGAGTTCTTCCGGATTCTGGACCGGCCGGGAGCCGAGCGGCACCTGGTGATGCTCGACAATCTCGGGCTCCTGGATGTGCTGCTGCCTGAACTGGCCCCGCTCAGGGATTTCCGGCCGGGCAAACATCACCGCTACGATATCTTCACGCATTCCCTCAAGGCTGCCGATTATGTCGACTCCGTGCTCGGCGAGATCGAAACGCTGGCGCCGCGGCATGGTGCGGCGATCCGGGAGCATCTTGACGAATGGCTCGAACAGACGGTCTCCCGCATGGCAGCGCTCCGGTTCGCCTGCGTGCTCCATGACATCGCCAAGGCGGAGACCTATTCCGTCGATCCCGGCGGAGACGTCCATTTCTTCGGCCACGATCAGCAGGGCGCGGACTTGGTGAAAGAAATCTGCAGCCGCTTCCGGCTCTCCCGGAAAACCGTCGCAGTGGTGGAGAAACTTGTGCGTCATCATATGCGGCCGCTGGGGCTGTCGGTCCCCTCGGGGCCGAGCAAGCGGGCGCTTTACCGGTATTGCCGTGACCTCACGGATGCGCTGCCGGAAAGCATCATTCTTTCCCTGTCCGACGCGAAGGCCACTGCCGAGGTCATGCCTGCCGAGGGATTCACGGATACACGGCATACCGCGGGAGTGATCCTGGAGTTTTACTATGGCCGCTTCCTGAAAACGGAAGCAAAGCCCCTCGTCACCGGCCAGGATCTCATCGATCGCGGGATGCGGCCCGGCCCGCGGTTCCGCGAGATCCTTCAGGATGTCCGGGAACGCCAGTCGGAAGGCATCCTGAGGGACCGGAACGAGGCGTTGGCATATATTGCCGGGATTCACTGAGCCCAGTCATCGGAAAACAGCATCAGCGAGGTGGAACATGAGCAACAAGAAGATCGAGGATATGACGAAGGAAGAACTGACGGCGGAACTCAAGCGGCTGAAGGACAACCTCTGCGACCTGGAGGACATGCATGCCTTCACGTTCGTGAAGACATCGGTGCACATCGGCGCGGAGAAGGCGCAAAACATGCAGGAGGAGTACGAGAACGAGTGCCGTCTGCTGAACGAAGAGATAGGTCGGATGGAGGCGAGGCTCAAGGCCGTTGCAGAAAACTGACTCTGATCAACGAGAACGATGTGCCGCAGACTGCACCGGACTGTGCAGGGAGTTGCAGAGATCGTTGACCGCGCAGATTCTCAAATTCTGCTTGCAGAAAGCCTCAAGTTATGGTAACAATAGTCACCCATTCGGGGAAACCAAACTTGCTCAGGAGGGTTCAAGGATGAAGAAGCTTTCCGTTGTGCTGGTTGCTGTGCTGTCGCTCTGCCTCATCGCCTCGCTGGCTTTCGCCGGCGCCAAGATGGGCACCGTGAAGTCCGTGGATGCCGCGAAGGGCTCGATCGTTATCACCTGTGACGGCAAGGATGAGGCGCTCAAAGCAGGCCATGGTGTGGACCTCAGCAAGGTGAAGGCCGGCGACAAGGTGGAGTTCGCCGCCGATAAGGACACCGTGACCTCGCTCAAGGCCGCTGCTGCCGCGAAGCCGAAGGCCGCTGTCGGCTGCTAGCATCATCACCATCCTGTCTTTTCCGGAAGGGCCGTCCCGCAGGGGACGGCCCTTCTTGTTTTTCAGCCGGGGAGGGTGTTAGCATGGCGGTGAGAGGAGGTGGCCGATGAAACAGTGGACAATTTTCCTGATCCTATTGCTTGTTTTCTTCGTGGAAGCGTCGGTTGCCTATGCCGCGGAAACGCGGAAGGGAACGGTAAAGGCGGTGGACGAAAAAGGCGGGGTCATCACCTTCTGTCCCGAGGGAACGAACGAGAATATGACGCTCAAGGCCGAGAAAGGGATCGACCTCAAGATGCTCAAGCCCGACAGCAAGGTGGAAGTGACGGAAGAGCAGTGCATGGTCCGGTTCTTCAGGATCCTGCCGAAGCCGGCGAAACCGGCGGTCGGGTGCTGAGATCCTGCAACCATTGTTTCCCGTCTCCCGGGTGTCGCCGCGGATAGCAGGGGGAAGTCTTTTATCTTGCTCTCGGCTGTGCATTTTCGCTATAATGCAGGCGCTATCGCGGTGGGAACCGGCAGATGCTGGCCGGACGGATCGGTCGTTCAATCTGAGGACAAGGGGGACGGGGAAACATGATGCGGAGTTTCTTGCTCGGTTGTATCCTGGTTCTGCTGGTCGCAGGAGTCGCCACTGCCGTTCTGGGAGGCGGGGACATCACCTTTTCGGTGTCAGGGGCCGGCAATGTGCTGTTCAGTCATGAGAACCACGCGGGCAGCAGGAAGATCGGCTGCAAGGAGTGCCATTACAAAGTCTTCATTAACCGGGCAAACCATAAAACAACGACCATGGCGGAGATGCAGACGGGTCGTTCCTGCGGAACCTGCCACAACGGCAAGCGCGCATTCAGCGTCGCCGATCCGGCGTCATGCGGGAAGTGCCACCACTAGGTTTCCGGTTTTTGAGCCCATCATCCCTGAGGGCGGTGGATGCTGAAAACAGGGCATTCACCGCTGAGGGGGATTTCCCCTGCATCCACGCTGCCGGCTTCCGTGCCCTTTTCCGCTCCGCGACGCTTTCTTCGCCGAGGTCCTCCGCATATCCCCGCGGCACTTGCATCTTCTGAAAACCTCTGCTATGCTTTTTGCACGATTGAGTGCGACGGAGGGCGGATTGTCCCATGGAACAGCAGAAACGGCGGAAGACCGACAAGAAGACCGGGGTCAAGCCGGCCGATGAGTTCTGTATGCGGTTCGGCGCAGTAGCGGTCCGGAAGGGATTTGCGACCAGCGAACAGGTGCTTGCCGCCATGAAGGAGCAGATCGACGACGACCTCAAAGGCAAGGAGCACCGCCTTCTCGGAACGATCATGTACGAACGGGGCTGGATCTCCGAAGCGAACATCGAGCTGGTGCTCTTGGACCTCAAGAAGGCCATCTCCTGATCGGGAAGCATCAAGCTCCGCTCAATAACGCCCCGTTCATTCTGCCCGGTTCGCCGGATCCGTCATGCGGCGTGTGCCCGGTCGCCGGTGAGCATCTCAGTCGTCATTAAACTTTCTTCCTTTACTTCCCTGCATTCGGATCAGGCAGACAGACCGGGCAATAGGGTTCGCCCTCGTCCCGAGGGCAGACATGGCTTCAGCCGAGAAAGCAGGTGCAGGAGCCGTCCGGCTGACCGCAATCAGGACACAGTGTCTCGTTCTTCATTTCCTGTTATTTCCTTCCGATGATCAGCGATGTATCACCAAGGTTCTTCGTCCGGATGGTCCGGAATCCGGTCCCTTTCAGCCAGCCGGCGACTTCTTTCGGTGTATAGCTCCTGCCCGCCGCCGTATTGACCAGCATGTTGATCGAGAAGAGCGCTCCCGGAACCGGCGAGGCATGGTCGTCGTTCAAGCTGAATTCGTGCACCGCGACCTGTCCCTTGGGGGCCAGGGCATCATACACTTTGCCGAGGAGCGCGGCGATCTCGGTCTCGCTCAGCGAGTGAAGCACCTGGCTCAGGAACGCGAGATCGTAAGGGCCGCCGATATCGTCGAAGTGGAAGTCGCCGCCTCGGAAGGTCACGCGCGGCGTGCGTCCGCGCGTGATCATCTCTTTCGCCACCTCCAGGGTCTCCGGGTGATCAAAGAGCGTTACCGCGACTCCCTTTTTCGCGAGCGCGATGCTGTACGTGCCGGGTCCCCCTCCCAGGTCGATGGCGGTCCGCACGCCGCCGAGGTTCAGCGCCTTGACCACGGCATCGACGCGGAAGACCGCGATGTTGTGCATGGCACGGATGAAGACGTTGTGGTCGCGCCGGCCTGCCCGGTTCGGCATGCCTGTTTTGACCACATCGTCGAGGCCCGACCAGTTTTGCCAGAGCCGGTCGGCATGGCGGAGCATGTCGCCCTGGTACCAGGGGCTGGACGGCAGGAGAAGCTGCTTCGCCGGAGGCGTCAGCCGGTAGACGCCGCCGCGCTTCGCGAGCAGTCCCAGGGCGGTCACCGCGTCAAGGAGGATCTCCGTTGCGCGCGCGTCGGTCCGGAGCGCCTTTGCCAGATGTGCAGCGTTCTTCCCCGCGCCGATGCGCTCGAAGAGCCCAAGGTTGTTTGCCGTCAGGATAACGCGGGAAGCCCGGAATCCTCCGGCCAGGCGCGCAAAATTCCTCGCCATCTCAGCGATCGCTGTGTTCATCAGGTACTCCTTTCAAGGAATCGTAGAGCCGGCCCAGCTCTTCCAGATGCTGCGACAGCATGCGGGCGTCTCGCGGGGAGCCCGCAGCAAGAGCATCGAGCAGCGGCCGGCAGAAGAACCAGGTGCACTTCCTGGCGCGCTGCCAGCGCGGCTTGACGCATCCCTGCGGTCCGAGGAACTGGCAAGGGCCGTCGGGATCCTGCGTGAGATCATGCAGCGGGACCTTCTCCCCCAGCGCGGCGAGATAGACATGATCCGTTTCCGTGAAGGACCCGTGGCGCTGCCTGCAGCAGACTTCGACGCAACCCGGGCAGACGGTGGCGGTCTGCCGCTCGATGAGCGGCGAAATGATCTCAAGCAGCTCCCTGATCCGG
>JAKAHZ010000013.1 GCA_021814615.1 Nitrospirota bacterium
CACGGCGAATGTGCATCCGTGCTAGTTTGCTGAATCGATGATTGATCCGAAACGTGAGGTGAGGCCAGGGATCGGCCTCACCTCAATTCTTTTTGAGGGCATTGCTGGACGAGCAGGGCAGTGTGATCTGCTCCTTCCCGGGTCTTGTTTTCAGATATCCGGGGAACCTGAGTTCATTTTTTCTTGTAAATCACGGAAGCTTCCCGGTAAAATAATCATCAATCTGAAGATCAAAAATGTGCATTGCTGTGGGAGCTGGTTGGATGAGATTATTAAAACAGACGGTTCTCTGCCTGTTGGCGGTAATCGGGATTCTGGCCCTGCCCGTGATCGGATTGAGCGCCGATAGGGGAACAGGAAAGGGCCAGAAAAAAGGCGTCATCAAGGGCAGGATCATGATTGCTGACGGCGGCCCACTGGCGGGCGGACAGGTCCTTTTCTTTAACGCAGATGCCGGGCCGGCGCCAGCACCCGAGCAGTTCGACAGGACGCCTGATTATGTACGTGATATAAACGATGAAGGATGGTTTACCGCTGAAATTCCCGCCGGCAGATACTACCTCGGCGCCACCAAAAAGATATCGGGAGAGCCGGTTGGTCCCCCCCAAGAGGGAGATTACGTCTGGCGGAGCGTGGACAAGAACGGGAAACCGAGGATCTACAAAGTACGGCCAGGAAAGAAGTTCGATATCGGGATCGTTGGCGGCGCGGCCCCGATGCAGCAAGGCATTATTTCCAAACGTCCCGTTATGACGGCTATTGAAGGCACGGTCATGGATCCTGATGGAAATCCCGTACCTGGGGTCGTCGTAGTGGCATTCCTCAACCCGAATACGGGCAGCAAACCGGTTTATATCTCCGAAAAAAGCGATGCCAAAGGACACTACCTTCTCCGTGTCTCTGAGGGAACGTATTATCTGCGGGCGAGGAATGAATATTCCAGCGGCCCGCCGGAACCCGGCCAGATCGTGGGATTCTACGGGGAGGGATCCCCGTCGCCGGTTCCGATCGTTCGCGGCCAGATCAAGGAACATGTTGATTTTCAGGTTATCCTGTTCCCGGGCAGGGGACCGGCCTCTGGCGCGCAACCGTAAACCAGCGAATCAGGAACGATAATCACACATCCTCCTGAACGAGGATAAGCCCGTCCGGCAGGCGCCGGCAACTAAAGGCGGAACTATGAAAAGAATCGTGCGGTTGTCACTCTGGATATTGATCGTTCTCGTCGGGATAGGCTCTGCGGCGATTGCGCAATATCATATGTTCAATCCTGCCACAATTACCGGCGAGATCGGAATCAAGGATGTGGGCCCGATCATGGGAGGCGCGATCTTCTTTTATAATGCCGATAAGGACCCGATGCCGACCGCCACGAAATACTGGGCGGTTCCTTCCTTCGCGTTTCCTGTCGACAACAATGCGCATTTCAAGGCAGTCCTGCCTGAGGGCAACTACTATATTGCTGCGGTGGAGCGGAGTTCCGGTGAACTTGCCATTCCTCCGGCAGATAACGAGCAGTTCGTGATAGTCTCCGACGCCAAGGGGAATCCGAAAAAACTGAACGCATGGAAGGACGCTACCATTGACCTGGGTTCGCTCGTCGAACGCGCGCAGAAATATTCTCCGGCGCTTGTCGGGAAGGGAATTACCTCGGTGCAGGGAACGCTGCGTGACGAGGGGGGCGTCCCTGTGGAGGGGATCATGGTGCTCGCTTTTTCGAGTCCCAATATGTTCCAGCTGCCGCTGTTTGTCTCCAGCCCCTCGGACAAAAACGGAAAATATATTCTGCGGTTCGCACGCGGGGGAAAATATTACATTATGGCCCGCAGGACCCTGGCAGGCGGCGCGCCGACGGTGGGCGAGCCCATCGGGATCTACCGGAGCGGAGAGAAGCCGGTCGCGGTGCGTACCGGAGAGAATCGGAAAGAAATCAACTTGACGGTCTACGGCATGGATGTAAAGGAGTTCCATCACTAATCTGCACGTGCGGGGTTCATCGGCCGTCTCCCTGGTGAGAGCTTTGCCTTGCCGCAAGATACGGAAGAGTTCATTAAACGGTAGGTCTGTTGCCTCAATATGTGTGCGTCAGCGAGGGACGGATCTTCTGTCTGTCCTGGTGAACACTAGCGCGGAGGGTCCTGTGACGGCTGTCATGAACAAGAAGGAATCCTTTCGCGCGTCTTTGGATTCAATTATGCGAATCACGATGCGTTGGTTTCCTTCCCGTCCCCTTATAGGCAAACGATGAATATGTTCGTCATCATTCTCTTCGTTTTGCTTCTTCCCTTGTCTGCGAATGCAACGGTCCTGCAGGCAACTACCACCTGGTCGGGTAACATTTCCCTCTCCGAGGACCTGCTGATTCCCGAGGGAGTTACGCTCACCATAACGCCGGGAACGGTCGTCCGCGTCACCCCCGCGGAGAGCACCAAGACCGATCCGGAGTTCCTTTCCCCCCTTGCAGAGATCATTGTGCGTGGAACGCTCCGCGCGAACGGTACGGCGGAACAGCCTGTCGTGTTTTCATCAAGTGCCGGCAAAGCATCATCCTGGGCGGGGATCATCGTGGACGGCGGCGAGGTCGGCTTGCGGGGTGCCGTGGTATGCGATGCAGAATCCGGCGTACAGGTGTTCGCCGGTGCGCTTTCGGTATCCAAATCCAAGCTGACCGGGAACCGGTATGGCCTGGCGGTCCAGGGCGCAGGGAGCAGGGCTTCGATCGATACGACGACCATTACTGATAACGACTTCGGACTTCTGCTTCTGAATGGCGCACGGGTCGATCAGCGAGATCTATCCGTCCGTGGAAATCGCAAGAAAGACGTGTATGCCGCGGAGAGCAGGGATCTGCGTCCCCCCGTTCCTTCCTTTCAGCCTGCGGTTGCCGAAGGTGGCAGAGTCTACGGCGACGAGGTCATCCTGGGGACCGTGGTATGGCAGAAACGCGTTGAAGTGAAGGGGATCGTCCGGGTCCCGGAACGTTCCCGCCTGATCATTCTCCCGGGCACCGTGGTCGAGTTCCGGAAGAAGGACACCAACGGAGACGGGATCGGGGAAAACGGACTCCTGGTGCAGGGTTTCCTCATTGCCAAGGGTACGAGGGAGAAACCCATCGTTTTCCGTTCTGCGGAAAAGAACCGGCGTCCAGGAGACTGGGACTCGCTCAACATCATGAACAGCGATACCGCCCAGAACCTGATCGAATACTGTCAGATCGAGGACGCATACCGGGGACTTCATTTTCATTTTTCCAATGTTGCGGTTGCAGATTCTGTGATCCGGAACAGCTACCGGGGCATTCAGTTCCAGGAATCGGTCGTTTCGATCACGCGAACGTCGATCTATGGGAACAAGAGCGGAGTGCAGGCAAGGGATTCCGAAATCGTCTTTTCCGACAACGTGGTGTATCGGAATTATATCGGCATGAATGTTCTGCGCAACAATATCACCATTACGGGCAATCTGATCATGAACAACGAAACGGATGGATTGCGCCTCCGCGAAGGCACGCCCGTGGTCGAGGCGAATGATGTCGAGGGCAATCGCCACGGATTGACGGTCAGCGACGCGCTGTACGGGAGCTACAGCGCCAACATCATCAGCCATAATATCGAGTCAGGCATCCTGCTTCGTAACGCCACCGGCGTCGAGATCAGCGCCAATGTGGTCCAGGTGAATGCGATCAACGGGATGAGCATCCAGAATTCGAGCGCGGTGATCCGGGAGAACCTCATCTCGGATAACGGCGAGCGGGGGATCGGCATTCAGTCCTTCCAGGGTGCGATTACCGCCAACACGATTACAGGCAACCACGTTTACAATATCGGCCTGGACGGCGAAGGCGATGTGGCAGCGTCCGGAAACTGGTGGGGCGGCGATGACCTGTCCAAAACGATTTTTGACCGCGAAGACGACCCCGCAAAGGGCAGGGTCACCGTCCTGCCGGTGCTCGAGCGGCCTGCGCTGGTGAGCTGGCCGGCAAAAACGGTCTATGCTGATGCGATCTGGCGGGGGGGGATTGCCGTGACCGGCAGGATCACGGTCCTGCAGGGTGCGCAGCTCGATATTGCGCCCTCCACCGAGGTGCGTTTGTCGCCGAAGGCGGGGATTTCCGTGTTCGGCAGGATCGTCGCAAAGGGACGGCCTGATGCGCCGGTCGACTTCCGTGCGCTGAACGGCAAGGGACCCGGTGTCTGGGACGAGATCATCATCGATCATGCTCCGGGCAGTATCATCGCCTACAGCCGGTTCCGGAACGCAACGTGGGCGCTGCACAGCCATTTTACGAATCTCAAGATCGACCACTGCGTTTTTTCCGACAACTACGGAGGGCTGCGGTTTACCAGCGGCCCGATCGAGGTTCGACATTCGGTCTTTACCGGAAACGAAATCGGTATCCGGGATTTCCGGGGCAACGTCGTGATCATGGACAATGTGATCACCGAGAACCGGATCGGCATTTTCGTCCGGGAAAAGGGGGGCGGCGCGGCCATCAGACGGAACAATCTCTTCAAGAACGAGGAGTACAACGTCAGGATCGGCGATTTCAATGACGAGGACGTCGACGCCCGCGACAACTGGTGGGGCGGGGGAGCTCCCGGTGCGACGATCTATGATGCGTCGACGGAGCCGGGAATCGGCTTCGTGCGCTTCGAACCCTACGCCAAAACGCGCTTCTTGATTGAACAGCCCTTTGCAGCGTCCCTTCGGGAGGACGGAAAGAAATGACGAGGACGGCTTCCCTGGTCTTAGCGTTCCTGGCTGCAGTGGCGCTGGTAATTTGCGCCGCAGCATCCGTTCCGGCATCGGTCTCCGAAGGCGCCGCGACGCTGCTTGGACAGGTGACCGATGTGGAGGGCAGGCCGGTGGAGGGCGCGCGGGTTTTCGTGTACAGCAGTTCCGAGATCCGTCGGTCGGCAGACTACATTTCCCCGCCCACGGACGGGGACGGACGGTACCGGATCGAGATGCGGCCGGGCACTTTCTGGTCCATCGCGAGACTCAAGAAAAACGAGGACTACGGGCCCTTGATGCCCGGCGACAAGCATTCCGGCGATCCTGTGGAAATTACGCTTTCTGCGGGCAAGGAAGTGATCCAGGATTTTACGATTGCCGATCTGCGGGATGTGAGGAAGAAACGAAACAAGGAGCATGAAGGGCCGGTGAAGATCACCGGCAGGATCGTTGATGAAACGGGCGCTGCCGTGCAGGGAACGTATGCGTTCGCAAACCGGAAACAGACGCTTTCCGGCATTCCCGATTATCTTTCCGCGGGCACGGATAGGGCAGGCCATTTCACGCTGTATGTACCTCGGGGGACGTATTTCCTGGGCAGTGCAATAGCCGTTCCGCCGGGCAAGAGCGCCGTCATTCTGAGAGAGCAGATAGTCGATAAGGATCTATCCGATGTGGTCCTGGTCCGGAGATCGACGGAAGTGCCGGAAAAACAAATGAAAAACGACGCCGCCTGCCAGGATTGTGATTGACTCGCCCGGCGGGAAGATTTATTATTAATAACGTTTATCAACTGCTGGAGTGGTCCATGAAAAAGACAATACTGACCTTGAGCCTGCTCTTGCTCCTGATTCCGCAAGCGCAGGCATGCGTGGGCAAAGTGCTGACTATCGGCGTGAAAGCGTCCTCGGACAGGCAGCTGCTTGCCGAGATGCTTTCCTCGATCATCATGGAGCGGACGGGGACAACCGTTCAAATTCGCCTGTTCAAGACCGATCTGGAATTGCATGAAGCCATAAAATCGAAACAGGTGGACCTGTCGATCGAGAACACGATCACGGCGCTCAAGGAGCTGCACCATGCGCCGGAAACGGATCTCAACAAGGCGCTGGAGGTCGTCCGAACCGCCTATGAGAAAGACCGCGGGCTTGTGTGGCTCAAGCCGTTCGCGTTCCTGAATGGGAGCGGCCAGACGCCTTCGTATACGGCAACGGTCGTTCGGGAGGACATTTTCACCAATTTCCCCGCGCTGCCCAGGGTAATCGCCAAACTGGGCGCGGCGGTCACGGATGAGGCCTATATGAGGCTGGTCAGGTCGGTGGAAGCGGGCGAACAGCCGAAGAAGGTTGCCAAGGAATTCCTGAAATCGAAAAAACTGATATGATCATGAGCCGCCCGGTTGAATGGAATGCAACGGACTGAACGGTTCATCGGTTTTCTCGCGTCCAGGCAGGTTGCCATCACGCTGTTCCTTCTCCTCAGTATCATCCTTGTTCCCACAACGATTACCGAGCAGAAGGAGATATCCCTCGGCTGGCTGCCGCGCCTGCTCTTCGGCGGCATGGCCCTGAATCTTCTGCTCTGCACTGCGCAGAGGATCCGGACGCTGGCGCGCCCGGTGCTGGTTATCCATGCAGGCGTGCTGGTCGTAATCATCGGCGCAACCATGACCTCCTTCGGGTATGTGGAGACCGTAAATGTCCACGAAGGATCGTCGACGCCGAGTGCGTTCCGGTGGGATCGGGAAGCGGATGTCCCCCTGGGGTACGATCTGGCTGTCCGCAAGATCCACAAGGAATATATCCCTTTTGATATTCAGGTCGGAGTATTCGAAAACGGCCGGAGGGCCGGCTTATATACGGTGAAAACGGGGGGGGCCTTCGCCCTCGGGGAATATACCGTGCGCGTGGACGCGCTTGATCTTCCCGAAGAGAACCTGAACCTCACCGTGCTCCGGCAGGGGGCTGTGCAGGGGACCTGGACTTCCGACGGGGAAGGAACGCTCCCGGAGGGATTTCCCTATGCATTCGAACTCGTTGCCTACAAGACGCCGGTTCTGACCCGGATGTGGGTCGATCTGCAGCTGACCCGCGACGGACAGGTTCTTGCCGAGGGGACCGCGGAAGTGAACGGCCCCTTTGACTGGAACGGGCTTCGGTTCTATCACACGCTTTCGGATTACGACCTCTACGGGCTGCCCTATGCGGGCATACAGATCGTGAAGGACCCCGGCAGGCCGGCGGTCTATGCCGGGTTCGTCATCGTCATGGCAGGCGCGGTTTTCTGGATGATCCGGCGCTTCCGGAAACAGCGTCCGCCCGCCCCCCAAACGGAAGGACCGAAACGAGCATGAGTATGAAACGACTGCTAGTTGTTGTCATAGGCATCACCGCATTCCTTACGGCTGCCTGCACGACCCAGCCCGGCAAGTCGCCGTCGACGCGCGTGTACCGCATCGGCTACATGATCTGCAACAGCGAACAGGAGACGCTCCACCGGTTCAAGCCGCTGACGGCCTACCTGGAGAAGAAGCTCGGCGTGCGACTCGAGATGCAGGCCATCGACACGACGGATTTCACGAAGGCCGTGGACACCCTCGATTTCACCCATACCAACTCGCTGCTCTATATCATGATGCACCGGAACCAGGGCGTGGATATCCTTGCCGCGGAAAAGGCAGGCTCCCTGGGCGCCCGGGCGAAAGGCCTGGTCGTGGCGCTCAAGAAGAGCGGGATCACGAACCTGCGGCAGCTCAAGGGCAGGACCATGGTCTTCGGTCCCATGCTCGGGCCTACCTCATACATGGCGCAGCTCGATCTCCTGCTCAAGAGCGGCATCGATCCCGAGAACGACCTGGCGTCCTATGCCATCCCGCCGGGAACGTTCAAGCACGAGAAGGTGATCTACGGCGTGATGCTCGGGAAGTACGATGCCGGCGCCGCGCCGCTTCTGGACTTCGAGCGCATGGCCGCCGACGGCAGGATCGATCCGAAGGACTTCACCGTGCTTGCGGAGAGCGAGCCGATCCCCTACTGCAATTTCGGCGTCACCCAGAAAGTGGACGAGGGGCTGGCGAGGCGGTTCAAGCAAGCCGTTCTGGCGCTCACGAAGAACGATACCGTCGAGGTGGACGGCGAGACGGTGCGGGTGCTGGAGCGCGCCAACGTGGACGGCTACGACGACATCCTGGACAAGTATTTCGACAGCGTCCGCGAGATGGCAAAGAGAACGAACATGCCGCCCTATCAGAGGTTGTGATGGACCGGTTCGACCGGATCGCGATTGCGACGGTTTTTGCCCTGGCGATCGGAACTGCCGTCCTGATGCTCGGCCGCCGCGAGGAGCCCGGCCGCACCGCCCCCCAGCGGGGCATGGCAGCCGAGCCTGCGCCCGCTTCAGCGGAATTGGATGCGAATCTCAAGATTCTCCGGAACCTGCTCGATGCCGGCAATCTTGCAGAAGCCGAACCCCTGGCGCAGGACCTGGCCAGGCGCTATCCGTTCCAGGCGGAAGCGCAGATGCTTTTGGGCGATCTCTTCATGCGCAAGCAGGACCCGGTGCAGGCAATGCACGCGTACAAGAAGGCGATCGAATACAACCCCGATTATCTGGACAAGAAAACCCCGCAGTTCCAGGGGAAGAAACTGAAGGTCGCCGTGGGTGAGGCTCTAGCCGAGATCGAGAGCAGGCTCAAGAAGAACCCCGAAGACGAAACGCTGAAGGCCGAGAAAAAGACGGTTTATTATTTGTACCGGAAGATCGCCGGCAGCTGCGGGTAACCCCCGGCTCGCCACAAAGACGCGAAGACACGAGAAAACACCGTCACCGAATTAATCAATCTCCTTGGTGACATTTCGCTCCGGTGAGCTCTCTTCGTGTCTTGGTGCCTTTGTGGCAGGGTTTCGATCAGAAAGAAAAAGGCAGGACAGTATGGCTGATGTGTGCAGAGTACCCAGAAGCGACAATTTCCTGACGAGGACAGCGCGGCGGCTCGGCATGGCCGAACCCCGGCGCGATGAATGCTATCCCAAGTGGCTCTTTGTCGTCACCGGCGCGGTCATGGGCATCGCCGGCGTCGTGCTCACGCTCTACGGGAACCCGGCCAACACGGGATTCTGCGTCTCCTGCTTCCTGGAGAACATCGCCGGGTCCGTGGGCCTGCACGGGAACGTGCGGATGCAGTATATCCGGCCGGAGATCATCGGATTCGTGCTCGGCGCTTTCGCCATGGCGCTCTTCAAAGGCGAATACAAATCCTCAGGCGGCAGTTCTCCCCTGCTGCGGTTCTTCATCGGCGCGCTCCTCATCGTGGGCTGCGCCGTGTTCATCGGCTGCCCGATCAAGATGACCTTCCGGCTCGCCGCCGGCGATCTGACCGCCTTGGCGGGCGTTGCCGGCCTGATCTTCGGCGTGTTCATCGGCATGCAGTTCCTGGAGCGCGGGTTCAGTCTTGGGACGCCGTCGCCGTCGCCCTTTGCCAACGGCCTGTTGATCCCCGCGTTCATGGCGCTTCTGCTCGTCGCGCTCCTGGTGCGGCCCGACTTCATCAACATCAGCACCAAGGGGTCCGGCGCGCAATATGCGCCGCTCGCGCTCTCCCTTGCCGCGGGGCTCGGGATCGGCGCTCTTGCCCAGCGCACGGGCTTCTGCATTACCGGCGGCATCTCGCGGCTCTTTCTCTGGGGTCCGGCGGAATTCACCACCTGCCCCAAGACCACGGGCCTGGCCATGGGAATGGTTTCGCTTTTTTCCTTTGCCCTCGTCGCGAGCCTCTTGACCGGCCAGTTTTCCCTGGGCGTGCACGGCCAGCCGAGCTCGAATGAAAGCCATCTCTGGAACTTCCTCGGCATGACCCTGGTCGGTTTCGGGTCCGTGCTGATCAAGGGCTGCCCCTTCCGGCAGCTCATCTCGGCGGGCCAGGGAGATACCGATGCGGGCGCAGCGGTGCTCGGCATGCTGACCGGCGCGGCCCTGGTCCAGAACTGGGGCATTGGCGGGACCGCCGAAGGAACGCCCTATGCAGGCCAGCTTGCCGTGCTCCTGGGCTTGTCGTTCCTGTTCATCGTCGGGCTCTTGTACCGTCGACGGGGCGAGACCTATGCGCCCGAGTTCCAGACGGGCCTGGATTGACGAAAGAGTCATTCGCCACGAAGGCGCAATGGCCAGAAGAAAGGCAGTGCAATAGTGATAACGTCGCAAGAAGAAGATTATTACCACGGAGACACTGAGGACACTGACAAAATTCTCGTATTTTCAGATTGCTTTTCTCTGTGTCTCCGTGCCTCTGTGGTAGGTTTTGAATTCTTACGAATCCATCAATAGTAGTTCTTCGCGTCTTCGTGACTTTGTGGCAAGAGGATAAGGTCTGCTTATGTCTTCGAATACGATCGAAATAAAACGAGGCGAGACCTGCCAGGTACATGGCGCGCCGGCAAAGGCCGCGAACCGGACGCTCCTGCTCATGATCGCCGCCGGTTTCGGCCTGATCCTCTGGCGCGTCTGGGCCTTCGGCCCCACTTCTTCGGCAGCGGCGGGCCAGGGGGCCCGGTCCTTCCCGCTGCTCGTTGCCGCGGAGATCTGGGACCTCTTCTTCGACCGGCACGGCATCGTGGCCGAGCTCTGGGACATATTGCCGTATTTCCTCGTGGGCATTCTGCTCGCCGGGTACATCCGCACCTACAAGATCGCCGTCAAGCTCCAGGCCAGGCTCCGGCAGTACGGCATCGCGAGCGTGTTCCTTGCCTCCTTCGTGGGGATCGTGACGCCGCTCTGCGCCTGCGGCACGCTTACCACGGCCATCAGCCTGCTCTTCGCCGGCCTGCCGCTGGCGCCGGTCATGGCACTCCTCGTGACCTCGCCGCTCATGAGCCCCTCGACATATCTCCTGACCCTGAACGATCTGGGGCCGGAATGGACGGTGATCCGCACGGTGGCGGCTTTCGGCATGGGCGTCTTCGCCGGTGTGATCACGCACCTGCTCCGCGAGCGGGGTTTCACCACCGAAAGGGTGTTCATCGAAGGCGCGATCCCGCGCGGCGATTTCCATGATGAAGCCTATCCCGACGAGCGGCTGCGGTGCAATTGCAAGGAGAAGTTCGGCAACCGCGTGGCCGCCCGCACCGGCAACATGTTCCTGATCTTCCTGGCCAAGTCCGCGGAGATGCTCTGGACCGTGGGCAAGTACGTTCTTGTCGGCGTGGCCATCGGCGCCATCGTGGAACGCACCATCCCCTTCGAGTGGATCTACCGGCTCTTCGGCAGGAAGGACGCCCTGAACATTCTCTGGATCACCCTGGGATCGGTGCCGATGTTCCTGCACCAGATCAGCGCGTCAAGCATCGTGTACCACATCAAGAGTTCGCTGCCCGGAACGCTGGACGGCGCCGCGGCTCTTGCCTTCATGATCGGCGGGCCCGTGACCGCGGTGCCGACCATGGTCCTGTTCTGGACGGTCTTCAAGAAGCGGGTCTTCGTCCTCTACCTCTTCATCTGCCTTGCGGGGACGCTTCTCTTCGCTTACGGATTCCAGCTCTTCGTCTTCGCGCCGAACGTGGACATGGGAAATCCGCTCCTCAAGGACGTACGGTCCCTCTCCGGCGGCGATGCGGCGGTCATCAGCAAGCAGGGCAAGGATGTGCGCATGGTGATGGACCCCGAAGGCAAGGGCATGATCGCCTTCTCGTCCGACGATCTGGCCCAGCGCGGCGGGGTCGTCGCCGACGCGGGCCTCGCCCGCATTCTTTCCGCGGACCGGCATGATAACAAGGCCTATTTGGGTAATGCCGCGGACTGGCTGGAGCAGGCCAACATCTCCGAAGCAAAAAACAGGATCCTGATCTACGATACCGCTTCTTCTCCAGACACGCATGTTGGAGTTGCAATAGGAGCGGCAAAGGCGGCCCTGGAACAACGCGGCTTTGCGGTCACGGTGTCGGACCGGAGCAAGCTGCCGCATCTCTCCCTCGCGGCCCTCAAAGAGTACAGCCAGATATGGATCGTTGCCAGAGGAGCGCTTGCGGACGCCGAACTTGCAGCGCTGGAGGGCTTCTCCGGCGCGGGCAAGAGCCTGTTGATCGCAGCGGGTACGGCCGACGCCGGCGCAGGGGATCCGTCACTCAACCGGCTGGCATCCCCCTACGGCTTCTCCTTCGCGGGCAGGGTGGCGCATGGCGAGGAACTTTCCACAACAACGGGGTCCTTCTTCCTCCAGCGGGCCTCGGGGATCCTGGGGAAGGTGCTGAAGTTCTTTCACAAGGCCTGAGGATGCGGGGAACTCGTTGAGTCTTGGCGCCTTCGTGGTTGAAGGCTTTTATCTTTCATAACAGAATCGAGGAGACGAATGAAAACAACGGTCCTGGATGTCCAGAAGCTGAAGAAATTCGACGACGCGAAGCGCCATCAGGAAACGATCTGGTCGGACAAGCACTCGAAGATCAATCTTTTGTGCATGAAGCCCGGCCAGGAGATCGTGACGCACACCCATCATGGCAACCATATGTGGGTCGTCATGGAGGGGACCGGCGAATTCCGTTCCGGCGGCGAGACCCAAGCGATCGAGAAGGGCAAGATCGTGATCGTGCCGCCGCTCGTGGACCACGGGATCAAGAACACGTCGCAGGGCGAACTGGTCATCGCGTCCTTCACGGCGCAGGGAGATTAAAATCCTTTACCACGAAGAGCACGAAGAGCGCGAAGAACGGCTGGGATCCTGGGCCGTGGTTCTCTTCGTGACCTTCGCGGCCTTCGTGGTGAGCGGTGTGATTTTCGTTTGAAAGGTATCATTATGGAGAAAGTATTCAGAAATCCCGATGTGCTCTGGCGCGAGGAAGACGATCCCAAGGCGCAGGCCTGGGAAGGGCTCGCCAAAGGCGAGGATGTGGAGGACGTGGGCACCTCGGTCCTCTTCGCCGACGGCACCATGCTCTCCCTGAACGTCCTGGGCACGGAGATCTGGAAGCGCTGCGACGGCAGGACGGTGGACGAGATCGTCGCCGATCTGTCGGGGCAATTCGATGTGGAGACCGCGGTGCTCCGGGAGGACGCGGTGGCGTTCCTCGCCGAGCTCGCGGAGAAGGGTTTTGTCCGTTATGAAGACCGTTAACTATCTGAAGGCGCCGCTCACGATCAACTGGGCGGTGACGAACCGCTGCAACTTCAACTGCCAGCACTGTTACAGCAGGACGGACCCGTCCGAGGAACTGGATACCCCGACGCTCGTTGCGGCCATCGACAAGACCGTCAAGGCGGGTGTGCTGTCCATCAACTTCGGCGGCGGCGAACCGCTCCTGCGCAAGGACCTGCTCGAGATCGCATCGTTCTGCTCCGGCCGGGGCCTGCGCGTGTCCATGAACAGCAACGGGTACCGCATCGACCGGGAAACTGCGGGCAAACTCAAGGCATCGGGCTTCTCCAAGGTGGGGATCAGCATCGACAGCCATATCGCTTCCGTGCATGAGGCGTTCCGCGGCATCCCGGGCAGCCATCAGAAGGCGGTTGCCGCGCTGGCCTATTTGAAGGAGGCGGGGATCAAGACCTCGATCTCCACCGTCATCTGCAAGATCAACCATAGGGCCGTCCAGGAGCTGATCACCTTTGCCCGGCAGCAGGGCGTGCAGCAGCTCAACTTCCACAACTTCAAGTGCTCCGGCCTCGGCTATTCGAACAAGGACGAACTGGACCTTTCCGCCGCGGAATGGAAGGAATTCTACCTCCAGGCGACGGCGGCGAAGAAAGAGATCCGGGACCTGGAAATCTCCCTCGACGACCCCATCATCGCCTCCCTGGGCATGAAAACGGAGACCGATTCTCTGGTGAAAGGGAGCATCTGCGGCAAACTGTCGCTGAACATCAAGTCCAACGGCGACATCACGCCCTGCGGGTTCATCCCCATCGTGATCGGGAACATCGTGAAGGATGATTTCAAAGAGGTCTGGGACAACTCGCAGGTCCTCGACCGGCTGCGGAACAAGAAGCCCACGGGGAAATGCGCATCCTGCGCGAGCTACGAGGATTGCCTGGGGGGCTGCAGCGCGCGGGCGCTGGCGCTGACCGGCGATTTCAACAATCCCGACCCCCACTGCTGGATCAATGAACCTTAAGGAGCTCACCTGGCCTGTCCGGATCTACTGGGACCTGCCCCGGGAGGCCGCTGATGCCGCCCGCCTGCAGGCGATCGCACGGGAGATTCTGGAATTGAAGGTCCTGTTCCTGAGTCTCCGGGATGATGTTGTCCCGGTGAGCCCATCCTGTTTTTCTCTTGTCGATTCCTTCGCCGGGAAGAATATCGCTCTTGCCCTGACGGTTGCCGGAGAGGCGCTCTCGGCCCGGGTTCTCGAACGGGCCTCCGCCGGCGCGGTCAGGACCGTGCTTGCCAATGTGACGTCGCTTGAGGCGATGCGTCGGATCGCGGATCAGGGCCTGTTTT
Organism: Nitrospirota bacterium; assembly: GCA_021814615.1. Taxonomy (GTDB): domain Bacteria; phylum Nitrospirota; class UBA9217; order UBA9217; family UBA9217; genus JAKAHZ01. The sequence goes on from JAKAHZ010000013.1 coordinate 14,159, forward strand.
CTGCCGCGCGCCGTCCAGGCATTTCCTTCGACATTACCAGCGGGAACTACCGGGAGATCCCCGAGGTCGTTTCGTTCTGCCTGGAGCACGCGGTGACCGACCTGGTTTTCCCGATCCAGCGGCTTTCGGGCAAGGAGGCGCCGTTCTGCTTTACAGACAAGGAACGCAGTGAGCTTGCGCCGCGTCTTAGCGCGCTTGCCTACCGGTCGCTGAAACTCACGATCCACGACCCTTTCCTGTGGCCCCTCTTCTACCCGGAGAAGGACTATCACGAGGGGGGGTGCCAGGCGGCGAACAGCATGCTCTTCATTGCTCCGGACCTTGCCGTCACGCCCTGTCCGGCCATGCCGATGATCCTGGGCAATCTCGGGGACACGTCGCTTCGCGAGATCGTCCTCTCGGATGCGAAAAAAGAGCTGCGGCGTATCCTGCAGGAACCTCCGGACGCCTGCTCGGCCTGCAAGCACGCCCGGGTCTGTCTCGGCGGGTGCCGCGGGCGGGCGCTCGCTGCGACCCGGTCACTTATCGAACGGGACCCCGCCTGCAGGTGAACCGGAACGGAGAGACCGGATTTTTATCGGGTTCAGCCATGAACTGGAAGATTATTCGTATCATCGACGCCCTCATCGGCATTCCCCTCGTGCTCGTTCTGAGCCCGATGGCCCGGCTGCTTCGCAGGAACCGCACGGCCGATGATCCTTCTTCCCCAACCCGCATTCTGCTCGTCAAGTTCTGGGGGAATGGAAACATCTTTCTTCTGCAGCCGGCGACCATGCTGCTCAGGTCCGCCTATCCGCACGCTTCGCTCGAGCTCCTGACGCTGACATCGAACGGCGACGCGGCGGTCTGCACGAAGGCCTACGCTGCAGTGCATACGGTCGATACCGCAGGTTACGGCAGCTTTCTCCGGACGACCCTCGCCATGCTTTCGCAGCTCCGACGCCGGCACTACGATATCATCATCGATTTCGAACAGTTTGCCCGCTTCTCGGCGCTCGCCGTCCTCCTGATCGGCGGCGGCAAGACGGTCGGTTTCCGGACCGCAGGGCAGCACCGGCACCATCTGTTCCATGAACCCCTTTCCTACGATAATACGGTCCACGTGACCCGGTCCTATTGCATGCTCGCGAACGCCGCGGGCGCTCCGGGGACCTGCGGCGGCCCCCAGCCGGACGCGGATCGTTTCGCGCCCGACGGGGAAGGGGACGCCTTCCTCGCCCGTCTGGGCATCGAGGACGGTCTCCCTCTGGTCATCCTGCACGCGGGAACGAGCGCGAATTTCCGGGAACGGCGGTGGCCCGCAGCCTCCTTTGCCGAACTTGCCGACCTGCTGCTCGAAACGCAGGAGCTTCAGATCGTCCTGACCGGTCTTGCCGACGAGGCGGGAATTGCCGCCGAGATCGTGGCGCGGTCGCGGAAAGGAAACCGCATCATCGATGCAAGCGGCAGACTGACGTTCTTCGAGTATGCCGCCTTGATTCGCCGGAGCAGCGTTGTGGTCTCCGGAGACACCGCTGCAGTGCACATTGCCTCCTGGCTCGGCGTGCCGGTGGTGGGCCTCTACGGGCCGAACACGCCGATCCTCTACGGCCCGTGGAGCAAGGGAAGCCTTTCGGTGTACGCCGGCCTGGCCTGCAGCCCCTGTATCACGAACTTCAATGCCAAGACCACGACCTGCAGGCATCCCGAGGGGAAGGGTGTCTGTATGCGCAAGATCCGCGCCGCCGATGTTCTCCGGATGATGCGCGAACAGGGCATGGTTCCCGCAACGCCTCGTGCGAGGGAGACACGGTCGCGTATGGCGGAGGTTCGATGCGCAGACTGATACGGCTTGCCGGCGCGATCGGCTTGAGTAATTGCCGGGAGCTCCGGTCGCCCTATAAGCTCACCTTCGCCCTTACCTACCGGTGCCAGTTCTCCTGCGCCATGTGCGGCATCGGGGCGCGCTCGCCGCTTCCCGAACTTTCGACCGACGAAATCGCGGAGTTTTTCCGGAGATCGAACCGGTTTTCCTGGGTCAACCTCAGCGGCGGCGAGATTTTCCTGCGGGAAGATCTGCGGGCGATCATCGCTGCGATGAGCCGGCATTGCCGCGATCTCTATGTGCTGAACTTTCCCACGAACGGATATCAGACCGACCACATCATTGAAAACGTCCGGGAGATCGTCCGGTCTACCCGCATTCCCCGCATCCTCGTCACGGTAAGCCTCGACGGGCCGCCGGACGTACACGACCGAATCCGGAACAAACCCGGCTCCTGGGAACGGGCGGTCGAGACCTTCCGCGGTCTTCGCCAGCTCCGGGGCCGCCGGTTCAATGTGCTGTTCGGCATGACGCTTCAGGACGCGAATGCCGGCCTCTTTCCCGAGACCGTCCGGAGCGCGGCTCAGCAGATCGGCGATGTTCGCGACGATGATTTTCATGTCAACGTGCAGCATACCTCGAGTCACTATTACGCCAACACCACGCGCGGCGCCATCCGGGACGCGAAGGCTGTTCTGCAGGGTCTCCGTCTGGTCATGCCCGACCGCCGCTCCGTGATCATCGATCCCGTTGAACTCATGGAACGGCGCTACCGGCGTCTGACCGAACGGTATCTCCTGACCGGCCGGACACCGGTGAAGTGCCAGGCCTTCGGCGCTTCGCTGTTCCTTGATCCGGCGGGTACGGTATATCCCTGCACGATCTTCGACCGGCCGATCGGGAACCTGCGCGACGCGGGGTATGCGCTTGAACAACTCTGGAACGACGGCAGACGGCAGGCGCTTCGCTGGGAGATCCTGCAGGGCTGCTGCCCCCATTGCTGGACGCCCTGCGAAGCCTATCCGAGCATGCTGGCGAACCTGCTGTCCCTCGGAACGAGGTAAGACCGATGATCCGCAGGGTGTATCTCGATTTCCTGAAAGACAGATGGCGCTCCGGAAAGATCCCCTGGCTCCTATCCCGGGGCATGCAGTATGCCCTGATCCAGGCTTCCTCTCTTGCGGGCCGCCCCTTCTGCGGGCCCGTGCTGGGAACGGTCGTCACGAACTACCGCTGCAACTACCGGTGCGTGATGTGCGATCTCCCCGGCCGGGATGCCGAACTGCGCGGGCAGGGGAGGAAGGAGCTCGACACCGCGGCCATGCTCCGGATCGTCGAGGAATTTTCCCGCATCGGCGCTTCGGGCATCGGTTTCACCGGCGGGGAACCGCTCCTCAGGAAGGATATCTTCGAACTGCTCGCCCGCACGAAGCGCATGGGCATGTTCTCCCACCTGAACACGAACGGATCGCTGCTCGACGACGGGAATGTGCGGAGCATCCTTGCCGCCTCCGTTGATTCCGTCAATGTCTCGCTGGACGGCGGACGGGCCGGAACGCATGACGCCATACGCGGATGCGCAGGCGCCTTTGACCGCGCCGTTGCCGGCATCGAGCGCATGGTGCAGGAACGGAAGCGGCAGGCGAGCAGCATACGGATCAAGACCGTGGCGGTGCTGCAGGAAGCGAACATCGACGAGGTGGAGGACCTCATCTCGCTTGCGCGCGACCTTGGCGTGGACTGCATCGAGTTCATTCCCCGGCAGCCCTTCCGGCGTGCCGACGGAGGGGCGCAATCGGTCACTGCCGCATTTCTCGCCAAGGCCGAGCGGGCGAAGGAACGCCTGCTTCAGTGGCAGGAGGAACGATTGCGACTCGAGAACTCGCCCGCGCATCTCCGGCTCTTCGGCCGGTCCTTCCGCGGAGAACCGTCGCCCCTGCGCTGCTATGCGGGTTACAACTCGCTGGCAGTCGACTGCTTCGGCGATGTCTATCCCTGCGTGCCCTGGATCAACTGGCGCCGTTCCGTCGGGAAACTGCCGGAAGGGGGGCTGCGGGAATTCTGGTATTCTCCTGAGTACCGGCGAAAGCGCGCGGACATCGGGTCCTGCAGGAATTGCTACCTCAACTGCCAGGCCGAGCTCAATCTGCTCTTCGCACCGCTCGGAAGAGCGTAGCCGGAGCGGCAACGGGAACAGGGATTCTCATGGAAACGACTCGCAACATGCGGATTCTGTTCGCTGCGGTAACGGTTATCACCGTCGCCATCTTCCTCCCCGCGCTGGGGAACGGGTTCGTCAATTGGGACGACGATGTCTATGTCTACGACAATTACCATCTCCGTTCCCTCGATGGGGCATTCTTCCGCTGGGCCCTTACCGACAGATCCGTCGTCTACTGGCATCCCGTCACGTGGTTTTCGCACGCTCTCGACGTTGCGCTCTGGGGCCTCCATCCTGCCGGCCACCATCTGACCGCGATCATCCTGCACGGGATCAATACCTTTCTCGTCATGTACCTTGTCCTGCAGGTGCTGCAGGCGGCTCATGCCAGGAGCACAGACGAACCGTTCGCTGACGTGCGCCGCAGGGAGCGGTTTTCGCTGATCGCCGCAGGCGCGACGGGGCTGCTCTTCGGGATCCACCCGCTCCGCGTGGAGTCCGTCGTCTGGATCGCCGAACGCAAGGATCTGCTCTCCGCCCTCTTCTTCCTGCTTGCCCTCTCCTCCTACCTCAAGGCATCGCTCCCGGCACGGGAGGGCGGCCGCATGAGCGCGCCCGTGCGGCGATCGCTCCCCTTTGTCTGGTATCTGCTTGCCGTGGCGAGCAAGCCCATGGCATTAACGCTTCCTGTTGTGCTGCTTTTGGCGGACTGGTATCCGCTCGGACGGCTTCGGTCGCGCGTCGATGTGTTGCGCCTCTTGCGGGAGAAAGTTCCCTATTTCGCGGTCAGCCTCATCGTCGCGGGAGTCACGATCAGCGCGCAGCGCGAGGTAGGCGCCACTCCGTCCCTGGAGCTGGTTTCCCTGAAGACCCGCGTGCTCGTGGCGGCAGGCGGTCTCACGGGGTATCTCGGGAAGATGATTCTTCCCCTGGGGCTGGAGCCGCTCTATCTTCATCCGCGAATGATCGCATCGATCGGCCTCGCCCATATCGCGCAGCTCGCCTTTCTTGCGGGGGTGACGGTTCTCACGCTCCTGTGGGCAAGGAGGCGGCCGGCGTGGCTTGCCGCCTGGGCCTGGTATGTCGTCACCGTCCTGCCGGTGCTGGGATTTGTTCAGGCGGGGTCGCAGTCCATGGCCGACCGGTTCACCTATCTCCCGGGCATTGCACCGACCATGCTGGCAGGTGCAGGCATTGCGGAGGGGTGGGAGCTGCTGGTGCGACGGGGTCTCGGCGGGCGGGTGCGCAGCGTTGCGCTGGCGATCGCCTTGAGCGTCGGTGCGGCACTCGCCGCAGAGACGGTTGCCCAGACCGGGATCTGGAAGGACAGCGTGGTCTTCTGGAGCGCAGTGATCGCGAAGGAACCGGAGCGGTTCCCTGCGGCCTATTCCAGCCGTGCAACGGCGCTCTACGACCGCGGCGAACGCGAGGCAGCCCGCCGCGATATCGATCGTGCGATCGCGCTTGACCCGGGTTTTGCGGAAGCCTATGCGAGCCGCGGATGGATGCTCCGGAGGGAAGGGAACCTCGACAGCGCGGCGGCGGATCTGACCACGGCGATCCGGCTCAAACCCGCGATGGCTGAAGCTTACGTGAGCAGGGGCATCATCCTCGGGGAGAAGGGCGAGTATGCACGTTCGATCGACGATTTCACGATGGCCATCGCCTTGAAACCCGATCTGGTTGCGGCCCGTGTTGCGAGGGGGCTGGCGCTGCTGCGCGCGGGACGGCCGCTGCAGGCGGTCGAGGACCTGAACGCCGCGATCGGGATGTCCCCGGCGGATACGGATGCCTACTTGAACCGGGGAGCGGCCTACGAGGAGCTGGGGCAATGGGGGAATGCCTTTGCCGACTATGACCGCGTGGTGCGGATCGATCCCGGGGACGCTGCCGGATACAATGCCCGGGGAGGCGCCGCCGCGAGACTGGGCAGGACGGCCGACGCCATTGCCGATCAGACAAAGGCGATCGGGCTCAGGCCGGATTTTGCGAAAGCCTATTTCGACCGGGGACAGTGCTACATCGAGTCCGGACAGCGTTCCCCGGCGCAGGCCGATTTCCGGCAAGCCTGCGAATTGGGGTATGGACCGGGGTGCGCCGAGCGATGAGGACAGCGCGCGGAACATGGCTGCTCGCCTTCCTGGTGGCGGCGCTGACGATCGCCGTCTTTCTTCCGGCGCTCAGGAACGGATTCGTCAACTGGGACGATGATCTTTACGTATACAACAACCTTTCCATCCGGTCACTGGATTGGCACTTCGTCTTCTGGGCATTCACCGACAGTTCGGTGAACTACTGGCACCCTCTTGCCTGGATCTCTCATGCCGTCGATTATGCGGTTTGGGGACTCGATCCGCGCGGCCATCATTTGACGAGCGTCCTGCTGCATGCAGCCAACGCGTTTCTCGTTGTCGTGTTGATCGCCCGTTTGCTCGCGCGGGGCTTCCGAACCCCTACGATGGCAGGGAGCCGGGAAGGATCGCCTGTAGCACTCTCCCGGGACGGTGCGGTATTGGTCGCAGCCGGCACCGCAGGGCTGCTCTTCGGCCTGCACCCGCTGCACGTGGAATCCGTTGCATGGGTGAGCGAACGGAAGGACGTGCTGTGCTCCTTCTTCTTCCTGCTCGCCTTGATCAGCTATGCCGAGTACGCCGGGAGGTCCGAGGGCGGTTTTCCCGTTCGGCGCATCCGCGCGGTTTTTACTAAAAGCTATCTTTGCTCCTTGCTCTTCTTCCTCCTTGCGGTCGCAAGCAAACCTATGGCGATCACCCTCCCGGCCGTGTTCCTGATCCTCGACGGATATCCCTATGGACGGGTGGATTCACTCCGGAGCCTCTGGCGCGCAGTTGTCGAAAAGACTCCTTTTTTGCTCGTAAGCCTGATCCTGTCCGGCGTAACCTATTTCGCCCAGCAGAAGAGCGGCTCGGTCGTGCCCCTTGACGACGTTTCGCTCTCCGGGCGCATCCTTGCGGCCTTCCACTCCGTCATCTTCTATCTTCTCAAAATGGCGTTGCCGATCGGACTGTCGCCTGTTTATTCCTCCCCGGCCGGCGCGATGTTGTCGTTTTCCTACGGCGGTGCTGCCGTGCTGACGGTCGCCATAACGATCGCATGCATCCGCATGTCGTCCCGGGCGCCCCTTTTCCTTGCTGTATGGAGTTTCTATCTGATTACTCTGCTGCCGGTGCTGGGCCTCGTCAAGGTGGGGGCCGTTTCGGTGGCTGACCGTTATACCTATCTGCCGAGCCTGGGCCCCTTCCTGCTCTTGGGATTGGCCGCTTCCCGGGCGTGGATGATAGGGGCTGCTGCCCGCGGTGCTGTCCTCGCCGGCGGAGTCGTCATAGCCTGCCTTCTCGGGGTTGCGACGGTAAGCCTCATTCCCCAGTGGCGGAACGGCATCGCTTTATGGAGCGCAGTACTCATCAGGGAGCCGGGGAATTTCGTGGCGCATATCAACCGCGGGATTGCATACCAGGGCGCCGGCGACTTGACGGCCGCATTGGAGGATTTCAACGCCGCGATCGCGAGCAATCCTCGTTACGCCGACGCGTACACAAGTCGCGGATGGCTTTACCAGGAAGCTGGACGGCAGGATCTCGCGCTCCAGGATTATGATCGCGCCATTGCCGTAGATCCGTCGCGGCCGGTCGCCTTCAACAACCGCGGGCAGCTCTTTCAGGAGCAGGGACTGCTTGACCGGGCGGAAGCGGACTATACCGCCGCGATTGCCGGGAACGGGAGTTTTGTTCTTGCCTACGTGAACCGCGGCACGGTGCGCGAGCAGGAACAGCGACTGGATGAAGCGATCGCCGACTTCAGCGCAGCGATCCGGGCGGACCCCTTTTCCTCCCGCGCCTATATCGATCGCGGGCTTCTCTATGAGCGGATGGGGCGCTTGGATAGTGCACTTGCGGACCTCGACCGGGCCGTGATGATCGATCCCGCGGCCCCTGATGCCTACAACAACCGGGGGCTGGTGCTCGAGGACCTGGGCCGGTATGACCAGGCTATCGAGAATTACGGCAAAGCGATCTCGCTCGCGCCGGGAGATTATCTCGCATACGACAACCGGGGGATCGCCCTGGCGAAGCTAGGCCGGCACGACGAAGCGGCCGCCGATTTCCGGGCTGCCTGCAGGCTCGGTGATCCCGTGGCCTGCAGGATCGCCGGGGGCAGGGAGACACGCTGATGAGCGCGAGGGTCGGCATGCAGCCGCGACAGAGGACGAGGGAGTATCTTCTTGCCGCTGTCGTTGCAGTGGTCACACTGCTCGTCTATCTTCCGGCGCTGCGCAACGGCTTTGTGCTCTGGGATGACGACGTGTTCATCCTGGGCAACGCCCACCTGCGGCATCTGGACTGGGCCTTCTTCCGCTGGGCATTCACGGACATCAGGGCGTCAGGCAACTGGATGCCGGTCACCTGGATTTCCTATGCTCTCGATCATGCGCTCTGGGGGCTCCGACCGGCAGGATTCCATCTGACCAACATTGTGCTGCATGCGCTGAACAGCGGGCTGATCGTCCTGCTCGCCGCGCGCCTCCTGGATGCGGCACCGTCGTTGGACCGGAGAGAGATGCCGTCGGGGCCCGGTTCGTTTGCGCCCCTGATCGCCGGCGGGGTGGCGGGCGCGCTCTTCGGCCTCCACCCGCTTCACGTCGAACCTGCCGCCTGGGCGGCAGACCGGCGGGACGTGCTGTGCACTTTCTTCTATCTCTCGGGAATCCTGAGCTATTGCATTTTTGCAAGCCTTGCTGCGGAGGCCCGGAAAAGCAGGACGGGAAGAATATACCGCATGCTCACCGCGGCGCTCTTTTTCCTTTCGCTTGGCAGCAAGGCGATGGCGGTCACGTTCCCTGTCGTGCTCCTCCTTGTGGATGGCTATCTGTTCGGGAGGATCGGTTCCCTTCGGGACAGCGTAGGTGCGATCCGGGAGAAGCTCCCCCTTTTCGCTGCGAGTCTTGTCGCATCCGTGATCGCCTATGCAGGACAGCGCTCCGTCGGGGCGCTGTCGTTCATGGCGACGGTGCCGACCACGGAGCGCCTGCTGGTGGCGGTCCGGTCGGTTATCCTGTACCTCGGCAAGATGGCTGTTCCCGGTGATCTCCTGGCATTCTACCCCTATCCGGATGTTGTTTCCTTGCTCACCATGGAGTTTCTGTTTCCGCTGATCCTTGTATTCGGCATAACGGTCGCTGTGCTCCTGTCCGCGAGGAAACAGCCGCTGTGGTTGTTCGTGTGGGCATATTATGTCGTGACCCTCTTGCCCGTGGCGGGTGTGGTTCAGGTGGGTGAGCATGTAATGGCGGACCGGTATGCCTATCTGCCGAGCGTGGGGCCGTTCTTCCTCGTGGGTTCGCTTGCTGCAGGTGTCTGGGCACGGGCGGGGAGCTGGGGGGCGCTTCGCCGACCTGCGAAGGGGATCTCTGTCATGCTCGTAGCAACAGTCGCGTTCGCCCTTGCCCGGGGCACGATGAAACAGATCGCGATCTGGCACGACAGCGTTTCGCTCTGGAGCCATGCCGTCGAGAAGGAGCCGGAGCGAATTCCGGGCGCCTATCACAACCGGGCCATGGCGTACAAGTCGCGGGGCGAGTACCGCCGGGCGCTCGAGGACTACGGAACGGCCCTGTTGTTGAAGCCTCGTTCCGCGGGAACGCTCGTTAATCGCGGGCTGCTCTATACCGAACTCGGCAGGTTTGATCTTGCCTGGCAGGACTTCGACCGGGCCATCAGCCTGGAACCTGCGTCAGCCGATGCCTACACCGGCCGGGGGTTGCTGCTCGCCGCCACGGGAAAGCCGGATCTGGCGCTGGAGGAATATGCGACGGCGATGCGCCTTGCTCCGCGGGACGCGACGATCCGCAATAACCGGGGGCTTGCGTTCCAGCAGCGGGGGGACCTGGATGCGGCGATCAGCGAGTTCGACGCGGCCGTTGGCCTGGACCCTCTCTATGCGGAAGCGTATACGAACCGGGGGATAGCCCGGGAGCAGGCGGGAGACCGGAAGGGAGCGGTTGAGGATTATTCCGCCGCAATTGCGGCGAATCCCGCGGCTGCTCCGGCATTCAACAACCGGGGACTAGCCCTTGCGCTGGAGGGACGGTTCGACGATGCTTTGTCCGATCTCGACCGGGCGATCGCACTGAATCCCGCTCTCATCGAGGCTTACAGCAACCGGGGATTCGTGTTCGAGGAAGCGGGGCTCGTTGATCGCGCTCTCGCGGAGTACTCGCGATCGATAGAGCTTGCTCCCGATGATCCCCTGGGGTACAGTTACCGGGGCACCCTGCTCGGGAAAAAGGGGCGGTGCACTGAAGCGATCCGTGATCATACCCGTGCTCTCTTGCTCAGGCCCGGTCTTGTTGAATCGCTGGTCGGTCGCGGCGACTGCCTTCGCAGCAGGGGGGAGATCGCGAAGGCACAGCGGGATTACCAGGCTGCATGCAGAGGGGGAAGCATTCAGGGCTGTCAGGCCATTTCGGGGCTTCGGCAAGGCAGCGGCCGGTAGACGCAGAACAGCAAGGCAGCGGGACAGGCATCCCGGAATTGCCACGTTCTATGAGAGAACCTTCCGAACATCGGCTTTTTCCCCTCAGGCTTGCGGCAGCCGTCGCCCTGGCGACGCTGGTCGTCTACCTGCCGGCGCTCCGGAACGGCTTCGTCATCTGGGATGATCCGCATCTTGTCGTGGAGAACATCAACATCCGCTCGCTGGACGGCAGGTTCTTCCGCTGGGCCTTTTCCACGACCTCGCTGGCCGTCTACTGGCATCCGCTGACGTGGATCTCCCATGCCTTGGACTATGCGGTCTGGGGGCAGAATCCCCTGGGCCACCACCTGTCGAACATCCTGTTGCACGCGGCAAACACTTTTCTCGTTGTGCTTCTTTCCTGGACGCTCCTGGAGTCCGCCAGCGGCACCCCGGCGGGACCGCGGTATTCCGGTCGGTTCCTCGGGATCGCGGCGGGGGCAACGGGCATCCTTTTCGGCATCCATCCTCTGCACGTCGAGGCGGTTGCATGGATCAGTGAACGCAAGGAACTGCTCTACGCACTCTTCTTCCTGCTGAGCATGCTCGCCTATACGCGGTATGCCGCTTCTCGGGAAGGAGCCGCTGGCGCGCAGAGACCGCTTCGTTCCTATCTGCTGTCCTTGGTCTTCTTTCTCCTTGCCCTGGCGAGCAAACCGATGGCCGTGACCCTGCCCGCGGTACTGCTGATCATGGATTGGTATCCCTTCCGGAGATTCACGTCCCGGCGGGCGGCCTGGAGCGTCTTCGGCGAGAAGCTTCCTTTTCTTCTCTGCAGCGCGGCAATATCGATCATGACCATCCTTCCGCAGAAGGCAGTCGGCACGCTTCCGACATTTGCGGATGTACCGCCTCTGGAACGCCTCCTCGTCGCCGGCAAGGCACTGGTCTGGTATCTGGTGAAGATGGCGCTTCCTTTCGGCTTGAGCCCGCTCTATCCCTATCCGCGGCAGTTCTCGCCGGTCTCCGTGGAATATATCCTGCCGGTTGTGCTTCTTGCGGGAATCACGGCCGGCTGTCTGCGGTACGCCGCCGAGAAACCGTCTTGGCTTGCCCTCTGGGCTTATTATCTGGTCTCTCTTCTTCCGGTACTCGGACTGATCCAGGTCGGCCATCACTTCATGGCCGACCGCTTCACCTATCTCCCGGGCATCGCTCCATTCCTGGTTCTGGCGATCGCTGTCGCCGGAGCGTGGGAGCGCAACGCCGCATGGCGCGAGCGACATCGGAGCGTCCCTGCGCTTGCTGTGCCGGTCGTTATCGTTCTTGTCCTTGCGGGACTGACGATCAGCCAGATCGCGGTCTGGAGGGATACGATCACGCTTTGGAGCCGCGTGATCGAGCTTGAGCCTAACCGCGTGCCCGTCGCCTACACGAACCGCGGCATCGCGTTCATGGAAGCAGGCAGGATCGAGCAGGCCCTGGCCGATTTCGACCAGGCGCTCCGGCTGGACCCCTCTGCCGTTTCCCACATGAACCGCGGAAAGGCATACCAGGCGCTGGGCAAGATCGGTCTTGCCATCGAAGAGTATACGGCCGCCCTTCGTCTCGATCCTTCCTATGCCCTGGCGTATACAAATCGGGGACTGGCGTACCAGGGCAAGGGAGAGAACGCTCGGGCGCTGGAGGACTACACTGCCGCGATCACGCTGCAACCCGATGATCCGCGGTCCTATACCAACCGGGGCATCCTCTTTGGCGAGGCGGGCAGGAATGACGAGGCAATCGCGGATTTCACGGCGGCGATCGCTGTCGATCCCTATTACGCCGATGCCTTTACTGCCCGCGGCCTGGTGCTGGGGGAGAAGGGGCAATATGAGCGCGCGCTCGCCGATCTCGATCGTGCAGTCGCGCTTAAGCCGTCGGCTGTCGATGCCTACCTGAACCGGGGCGTGATCCGGGAGAGGATGGGGGATCTCGGTCGGGCTGCCGAGGACTACGGCAGGGTCCTTGTGCTTAAACCCGATGATCATCTTGCCCGGCTGGATCGGGCCGCTGTCTATGCCAAAGCAGGTCGGTATGCCGATGCGATCGCGGACCTGACGCAGGCCGCTCTGCACCGTCCTGGAGACGCGAGGGTCTATGCTCTTCGCGCCAGCCTGCACTTGCGGGCGGGGAGTGCCGCAGCTGCACTGCGGGACTTTCGGAAGGCCTGCGCGCTGGGCGACCGTGAAGCCTGCGACGCGGCGCGGCGCGCCGCAGAGGAGTAAGGACGTCATTCTTATGATGCGGAAAACCCCGGCCCCCTACCGGATCGCCGCGTTCGTCGGCTGTATCACGCTGCTGGTGTTCCTGCCGGCACTGCGGAACGGTTTCGTCAACTGGGACGACTACGTCACCATCCATGACAATCCGCATGTCCGTAACTGGAGCGCCGAGTCGCTGTGGTGGATGCTGACGGACATGACGACCAACTGGCATCCGCTGACCTGGCTTTCCCATGCCCTGGATTATGCCGTATGGGGACTCGATCCGCGCGGACATCATCTGACGAGCATCCTCCTGCACGGATTGAACGCATGCCTGGTAGTGCTGTTCCTGGACAAGCTGCTGCGCGCCGCGGGCTTCAGACAGGCGCAGGGATCATCCTTCCCGGGTGAGAAGAGTATCGGCATCGCGGCGGGGAGCGCAGGCCTCCTGTTCGGCATCCATCCGCTGCATGTCGAATCGGCTGTCTGGATAAGCGAACGCAAGGATGTGCTCTGCGCGTTCTTTGTCCTGCTCAGTCTGCTGGCATATATGAGCTACGCTGACGCCAGGGCCGGACGGGCTGCGGGCGACCGTGACAGACGGGCCTTGCCGCCAGGGGCGTGGTACGCTTTGTCCTTTGCGGCCTTCTGCCTTGCCCTGGCGAGCAAACCCATGGCAGTGAGCCTTCCGCTGGCACTGCTGATCCTGGACTGGTATCCTTTCGGCCGTATCGGGAATCTCCGCACGGCCGCTCTTGCGGCGGCAGAGAAACTGCCCTTTCTTTCGGCCGGCGCAATTGTCGCGGTCTTGACGTTCATTGCCCAGAAGACGAGCGCCGGAGCGATCGTGCCCGACGCGGTGCCGCCGGCAACCCGGGTTCTGGTGTCGGCGCAATCCCTGGCCCTCTATCTCGCAAAACTGATGGTTCCCGTGGGGTTGAATGCGCTCTATCCCTATCCGAAGAGCGCGCACCTGTTCTCTCTTGCATACGGCGGTGCGGCGCTTCTGATCCTCTGCATCACCGCGTTCTGTCTCCTCGCCGCGAGGCGCGAGAAACTCTGGCTGGCGCTCTGGACTTTTTTCGTGCTCACCCTGTTGCCGGTCATCGGGATCGTGCGCGTCGGATATCAGTCCATGGCGGACCGGTATGTCTATGTGCCGGGCATAGCGTTCTTCCTGCTTTGCGGGCTGGCGGCAGCGCGTCTCTGGGAATTCGCCGGCGCTGTTCCGCAGAGGAGTGCGGCCAGAGGAGCGTTGATTGCACTCGGGGTCGCTGTCTGTGTCGTTCTCTCCGCCCTGACGATCGGGCGTATTGGGCAGTGGAAGGACACGATCACGCTCTGGAACGGCGTCATTGCACGCGAACCGGATAACGTACCACTTGCCTATAATCTCCGCGGCATCGCGTTCAAGGACCGTGGCCAATTCGACCTGGCCCTTGCCGATTATGACCGCGCGATTTCCCTGGCACCCGATTATGATGAACCCTATGTGAACCGGGGCATCCTGCGCCACCTCATGGGGAGGAGCGACCTTGCGCTTGCCGACTTTACGACGGCACTGCGACTCCATCCCGGGTATGTGAATGCCCTGGTCAGCAGAGGCTACGTGCTCATGGAGTCCGGGTACCTCGATCTGGCCCGCGGGGACCTCGATGCAGCCGTCGCGGCCGATCCGTCGGATGGAGACGCCCGACTGAACCGGGGCGCCCTGTTCGAGCGGCTGGGCCTGTCCGAACAGGCGCTGGAGGACTACAGCGCGGCGATCGACCGGGATCCCCTGGACGCGGAGGCCTGCAATAACCGCGGCAATCTTTACCAGCGGGCCGGCAAGGCGGAGTCCGCCGCACGGGATTTCCGCCGGGCCTGCGATCTGGGGCTGACCGAGGCTTGTGCATCGGCCGACAGGGGCCGCTGAAGTCGCCGGAGGAACGAAGGCCTCCGGACCGCAGCCGGTGCTGGACAGGAAGCAGCACATTGTGTATTCTCTTGGAGGACTGCGGGAACGAACGGCTCGCGGTATCGCAGGATGATCGAGGCGGATCTTTTATGAACAAAGGGATGATGCGGTTGTGGGGCGAGAATGGCCTGCTGACCGTCCTGGCCTTCGTGCTTTTAGCGGGGAGTCTCGTCTTCCGCTGGCAGTATGCGGTGGCCTCATCGACGACCGATTATTATCTCTCCTGGGTAGTTCCGGAAGCGCTCGCCCGGGCTCCGATCGGAGACATTTATGCCGCTGATGCACAGCAACGGATGGAGGCTGTATTGCGTGAGACGCCGGCCGCCGGAAGCCAAGACCGCCTGGAGGCGGATGCGGCGGTGACCGCCGAATTGTACCGAAACGGCGCCTATTCCATTCACTCTCCCTTCTTGTACAGTGTTGTGGCCTTGCTGTCCCGCGGCGACTATGAAGCGGATCGCCGGGTGTTCATCGCTTTTTGCATCGCCTGCTTCAGCGCGGCCGTTCTGCTCCTGGGCACGGTCCTCGGTTTCGGGCTGCCCCTGTCGATGCTCTTTCTGGTTTTTTTCAATTATCAAAGCGCACCCCTGGTGTCGGATATGACTGTCGGCAACGTCAACCAAGTCCAGCTGCTGCAGATCGCCCTGTTCTCCGCGCTCCTTGCCCGGGCGCACAGGTTTGCAGCAGGAGTCATGCTCGGCCTGGGGATAATGTTCAAACTGAATACCGCCTTTCTGCTTCCCGTCGCGGCATTGGCGCCCCTGCTCGACGGCGAATGGAGGAAAGGGAGTCGCCTGCTCGCGGGTACGGCGGCAGGCGCTGCGGGTGCCGTATTCCTGTCGCTTGCATCGATCGGGACTTGGTCGATGTGGGGTGCTTTTTTTCGGAACCTGTTCGCCAGGATGAACGTGCCGTCCCTCAACGGCGTCTGTCCGCTCGAGAACGGGAACTATGGGTTGTCTATGCTTCTCTATCGAGCGACGAACAGGGACGTTTCTTCCCTGCTGGCGATGCTGCTGCTGGCAGCTGTCGCGGCGGTTTTTCTTCTGACTCGGCGCGTCGCCGGCCGTGCAAGCGATCGGGAGCGGGCGTTGCAGGAAGCATTTCTGGCCGCCGGCGCGGGCAGCGCGATCATGCTGCTTTCCAGCCCCCTGGTCTGGTTGCACTACTATCTCTTTCTCGTCCCGGCGGCGCTCTATCTACTGCGGCCGGCCGGTGACGGCGGGCGGGTGATCCTACGGATCGCGGCGGGCTTCGCCCTGGCGCTCCTCTCGACGCTCGTTGCCATGCTGCTGGATGATGTCCTGTACGAAGCGATCGCGGTGAACGCCGCCGCGCTCCTGCTGCTGCTGCTGATACTTCTCGAGAGGTGGCTCGATAGAACAAGTGGCGCCATCATGCCGGCTGGCGCCGCAGCGCAGGAAGGAGCATCGGCCAATGACTGATCGGAAACCGGCATCCAACGATGTCTGCATCGTCGGCGGACTGGGCCGCGTGGGCCTGCCGCTCGGCTTGTCTTTCGCTCGTGCCGGTCAACGCGTCGTTCTCTATGACATCGACGAGGAAAAGGCGCGCCTCGTCCATTCGGGGACCATGCCCTTTCGTGAGGAGGACGCCGAGGACGTTCTCCGCGAGGTGCTGGGCCGGCAGCTGTTCCTTTCCGCCGATGTGAGCGCCGTGTCGTCGGCGCGGTTCATCATCATCGTCATCGGCACGCCGGTGGACGAGCACCTGAACCCGCAGGCGGGAGCGCTGAACCGGTTGCTGCGTGACATCGCGGCGCATCTTCGTGACGACCACCACATCGTGCTGCGCAGCACGCTCTTTCCCGGGACCACGGAGCGGATCTGGCGCGATCTGCGGTCGCGAGGGCTTCGCACCCGGGTCTCCTTCTGCCCCGAGCGCATTGCCGAGGGCAGGGCCATGGCCGAGCTGCGCAGCCTGCCCCAGATCATCTCCTCCTGCGATGATGATGGTATTGCCGAGGCGCGTGAGCTCTTCTCCCGGCTGACCCGGGATATCGTGGTCCTCCGCCCCCTGGAGGCCGAGCTGGCCAAGCTCTTCACGAACGCCTGGCGGTACATTCATTTCGCCATCTCGAACCAGTTCTTCCAGATCGCGGCGCAGCACGACGTGGACTATTACCGCATCCATGAGGCGATGACGCACAACTATCCCCGGACCTACGGGCTTGCCACTGCGGGGCTCACGGCGGGCCCCTGCCTGTTCAAGGACACGATGCAGCTTGCCGCGTTCAGCAACAACACCTTCTTTCTCGGCCATTCGGCAATGCTGATCAACGAAGGCCTGCCGAACGTGATCGTCCAGAAGCTGAAGGAACGGCACCTCCTCCGGGACCGCACGGTCGGCATTCTGGGCATGGCGTACAAGGGTGACAGCGACGATGCCCGGGCCTCCTTGTCCTATAAGCTGAAAAAGATCTTGGAACTCGAAGCGCGGGCGGTGCTCTGCACGGACCCCCATGTCCGTGACGAGTCGCTCCTGCCGTTGGACGACGTTATCAGCCGAGCGGACATCCTCGTGCTCGGAGCGCCGCACGGGATCTACCGGGACCTCACGTTCGATCGATCGGCCAAGATTGTCGTGGACCTCTGGAATTTCTGGGGAGGGGGAGGGCTCTTTTGACCATGAAGATCCTGGTAACCGGCGCGGCGGGCTTCATCGGCGGCTACCTGGTCCCGGAGCTCCTGGAACGGGGGCACGAGGTCGTCGGGCTGGACAACCTTTCCAAGTACGGACCCGTGGAAAAGAGCTTCGACCGGCATCCGCGGTATGCCTTCGTCGCCGGCGATGCCAAGGACACGGGCCTGCTCAGGGAACTTGCGACGGACTGCGACCAGATCGTTGCGGTGGCGGCGGTCATCGGCGGCATCTCGCTCTTCCATACGCTGGCCTACGATCTTCTGGCGGAGAACGAGCGGATCACGGCGGCGACCTTCGACGCGGCGCTTTGGGCGCGGAAGAACCGGAGGCTCCGGAAGATCAACGTGCTCTCCTCGTCAATGGTCTACGAACGGACGGCGGTCTACCCGACGCCGGAGGGGGAACAGCTGCGCTGCCCGCCGCCTGCATCGACCTACGGGTTCCAGAAACTGGCCTGCGAGTATTTCGCCCGCGGCGCCTGGGAACAGCACGGTCTTCCCTTTACGATCATCCGCCCCTTCAATGCCGTGGGCATCGGCGAAAAGCGCGCGAAGGTCGAGAAGGAGGTCCTGTCGGGCAATATCCGGCTCGCCATGAGCCACGTGGTGCCCGATCTGGTCCAGAAGGTGATCAAGGGCCAGGACCCGCTCCACTTGCTCGGAGCCGGCAATCAGGTCCGGCATTACACCTATGCCGGCGATCTCGCGCGGGGGATCCGGCTCTGCATCGAGAGTCCGGCTGCGGAGAATGAGGACTTCAATATTTCCACGACCGCATCCACGACAGTGATCGAGCTTGCCCGCGCCATCTGGGCCAAGGTCCACGGCGACCGGCCCTTCCGGTTCGTGACCGATCCGCCGTTCACCCATGATGTGCAGAAACGGATCCCTGCCGTGGAAAAGGCGAAGACGGTCCTGGGATTCGAGGCGCAAACCACGCTCGACAAGATGCTGGACGAGGTCATCCCCTGGATCCGGGAGCAGGTCCGGACAGGCGGAATCTGATGGAGCCGAAACCGTTGGGGATCGTGATCCCCGTGTACAACGAGGCCGACACGATTGCCGAGACGCTCCGGAGGATTCGGGGCGCAGTAACCACGCCGCATACCGTATACCTCGTGCATGACCGGCCGGAGGACACCACGCTTCCCGCTGCGGCGCCGTTCCGCGGAGACGGCATGGATATCTCGTTCATCGAGAATCCCGAGGGGGGAGCGGCGCATGCCATACGGAAAGGTCTGCGCACGGCGCAGCACGATCTTTTGCTCGTGACCATGGCGGACCTGTCCGACGATCCGGCGGTCATCGATCGCATGGTCGCGCGGATGAACGAAGGCTTCCATCTGGTCTGCGGCTCCCGCTATATGCAGGGAGGCAGCCAGGAAGGCGGGCCGCTGATCAAGAGGATGCTTTCCCGGCTGGCCGGCGTGAGCCTCTTCTGGCTGGGCGTGTCGCCGGTGCACGACATCACGAACAGTTTCAAGCTCTACCGCAAAAGCATGCTGGAACACATGGAGATCACGAGCGCCGCGGGGTTCACGGTGGGGATGGAGATCGCGGTAAAGGCTATCCGGCAGGGGTACCGCGTCGCCGAAGTACCCTGCTCCTGGACGGAACGGACAGCGGGTCAGTCGCGGTTCCGGCTGTTCCGGTGGCTGCCGGCCTATCTCACATGGTACTGCTATGCCCTGCGCACGGCGATAACGCGATGAAATACGGCGAAACGAACGCTGTCCGGACGGACGGCGTCCCGAGGACGGTATTGCATGAACGGTCATAATCCGGAACCGGCGGCGACTCGGATCTGCCTGGTCGTGCCCTGCTACAATGAGGCGGAGCGGCTCGCGCCGGAGCAGTTCCTTTCCGCGCTGAGGAACGAATTACGCCTTAACCTGCTCTTCGTGGACGACGGCAGCACGGACAGGACCGGCCGGGTGCTGGCAGACCTCTGCGCAACGACGCCGGAGCGGATCCGCTGTCTTCGCCGTTCCGTCAACGGAGGCAAGGCGGAGGCCGTGCGGGAGGGAGTGCTCGCGGCGCTCAGCGGGGGATATGGGCTGATCGGGTACTGGGATGCGGACCTGGCGACGCCGCTCGCCGAGCTCAAGGAAGTTGCATCGTATTTCGAGAGCCCCCGCATAAACGCCGTGCTCTGCTCGCGAGTCAATCTGCTCGGCCGGAATGTGCGTCGTCGGCTCTGGCGGCACTACTTCGGACGATTCTCCGCCACGCTCATCTCCTTCGCCCTGCGCATGGGCGTCTACGACACCCAGTGCGGGGCAAAGTTGTTTCGCGCGAACGACGGCCTGCGCGCCGTGTTCGACCGCCCCTTCACGACGACCTGGGTCTTTGATGCGGAGATCCTCGCGAGGTTTCAGGTGCTCACCGGCGGGGGAGAAAGGGACATGGGGATCATCGAACATCCCGTGCGGGAATGGCGGGATGTTCCGGGGTCGAAGGTCCGTTTCGGGAATGTGCTTCGCACGGCCGCGGATCTCTGCCGGATCCGCCGGTATGTGCAGCGGAACCGCAGGGGTCTGTGAGCATGCAGACCATGGTTATCCCTTCCGGGCCAGGATGTATTCCGCCAGATTCACCAAGCCCCGAAGATTGCGCTTCACATCCTCCCCGGTGCGCATCCGGGAAAACCGCTTGAGCAGGTAACCGGGACGGAAATAGAACTGCCGGTAGGCCCGGCGGTGGGTCCGCTCCAGTTCCTCTTTGGTGAGGCCCGCGGGAATGAATACGGGGAACCAGATGGTGTACTTGCTGAGGTCCTGCGTGTCGAAGGTTCCGAAATCCTTCGCCGTGTCCCAGAGCTCCGTGCCCGGGTAGGGCGTCAGGAGCTGAAACTGCGCATAGTCCGCATCGATCTCCACGGCGAACCGGATCGTTTCCTCCATCGTCTCCCGGGTCTCCTTGGGCAGGCCGAAGACAAAGGTGCCCCGCGCCTCCATTCCCGCTTCGTGGGTCCACCGGAACGCCCGGCGGACCTGGTCGAGCGTGAATCCCTTCTTGATCGCATCGAGGACCTGCTGATTCCCCGACTCCACGCCGTAGGAAACATGCCAGCACCCGCTTGCCGCCATGCGCCGCAGCATATCGGGTTCCGCCGAATCGACGCGCATCCAGGCTGACCAGGCGAGGCCCAGGGGCTTGATCAGGTCGCAGAACGTTTCCGTCCATGTCCGGGAGAGGCCCAAATTGTCGTCCCAGAGCAGGATCTCGCGCGCTCCGTAGCGCTCTTTGAGCATCCGGATCTCGGCGATCACGTTCCCGGGGCTCCGGAGCGTCACCTTGCCGCGAAAGACCTTGGCGCAGGAGCAGAAGGTGCACCGGTAGGGGCAGCCGCGGCTGCACATGACCGAGAACGCAGGCAGACGCCGGTAATGGAGAACCGAGGGGCGGTACCGGTCCAGGGGCAGGAGATGGCGGGCAGGGAAGGGGATCGCGTCGAGGTCGGTGATGCGGGGGCGGGGCTCGGTGATCAGGATACGCCCCTCCTTCCGGAATCCGATGCCCCGGCAGGATGCGAGGTTCCCTGCGGCCGCATGGAGGTCCGCGAGCTCCCGGAAGGTCTCTTCGCCTTCACCGATCACCACCGCATCGACGGCCTCATTCTCAAGCAGCTCTTCCGGCAGCGCCGTCGGGTGGGGGCCGCCCAGGACCGTAAGCACGCGGGGGGCAGCCTCCTTCACCACTGCGCAGAGCTCAAGGGCGCGGTACACCGTCGGTGTGATCACGCTCATACCGACAATGCCGGGAGTGAAAGACCGGAGCTCTGCGCGCAGGATCTCGGCGGTAACCGGGACCACCGAGCCGTCCAGGATTTTCACCTGGTGGCGCGGCTCCAGGACTGCGGCGAGGTAGGCGAGCCCCAGGGGCGGCAGGTACGTGCCGGAGCGGGCAAGCTTGCCGTACCGTTCTTCGCCGGATTGGGGCGGGACTATGAGCAGGATGTTCATGGGAAGGGTCCGGCGGGAACGACCGGGGCCGGTTCCTGTCGGGACTGCCGGATTATACCCGGTCCTCTGCGCTGCACCAAGAAGAATAGGGCCAGCAGGTTCCTGCCCGATGACATTGACTTTCTGGCGCGGCCCATCGTACTATGATGAATGCGGTCGCGGCGTCCTGCCATCATCCTCGGGGCCATCGTTGCTCTTCTGACCTTTGTCATCTATCTTCCGTCGCTGCGGAACGGGTTTGTTATCTGGGATGACGAAATCACGGTTCTCGGCAACCGTCATCTGCGGACCCTGGACTGGAACATGATCCGGTGGGCCCTGACCGACGTTTCCTTCAGCCTCTGGCAGCCGGCTGCCTGGATCTCCCATGCCGTCGATTACGCTCTCTGGGGTCTGAATCCTCTGGGGCATCATCTGTCGAGCATGCTTCTACACGGCCTGAACACCCTTCTCGTCGTTGTCGTTGCCGTGGAAGTCCTCGACGCTGCGAAAGGCGCCGGACCACATCCAGCGGGGGAGGGAGCCCGTTCCTCCTTCGGCGACCGGGAGATGCTCCTTGCTGCCGGTGTGACGGGATTCCTCTTCGGTCTCCATCCGCTTCATGTGGAATCCGTGGAGTGGATTACCGGACGCACCGATCTCGTCAGCGCGCCGTTCTTTCTCCTGAGCCTAGCTGCCTACGTTCGCTTTATCCGGGATCTCGATCAGCGGAACGGAACTCCTCGCCTGGCGGATGCTCTTCGGAACAGGTACTATCTCTGGTCGTTTGTCCTTTTCCTGCTCTCGCTTTCCGCCAAGCCCGCAGTCGTCGTCATGCCGGCGGTGCTTTTGCTCCTGGATTGGTATCCCCTGGGCAGGCTTCACGAACGGAAGAATGTGAGGGTCGCGCTTGCAGACAAGGCTCCTTTCCTGCTCGCGGGCCTGGCGGTCACCGTGGCGACCATTGCCGCGCATGCTTCCTTCGGCGGGCTCATGCCCATCGGGCAGGCTTCGTTCGGCGCACGGCTACTGGTGGCGGGCAAGGCAGTGGCCATGTATCTCGCGAAGACCGTTTTTCCGGTTCACCTGATCCCGTACTACCCGCTTCCAGGAACGGTCTCTCTGCTGTCCGTCGAATTCGGCGTTCCGTCGCTTGTCGTCGTTGCCATTTCCGCGGCATGCATCGTTCTTGCCGCGAGGCGTCCCGCGTTCCTCGTTGCGTGGCTGTTCTTTCTCCTCCTGCTTCTTCCGGTCCTCGGGCTCATCCAGGGCAGGAGCACCTACATGGCGGACCGCTATTCCTACCTGCCCCATTTGGGACCGTTCCTGCTCATCGGCATCGGCGCTGCCGTCCTCTGGTCCCGCGCGGCGGTCAAGGCGGCCGGCCGGTCAGCGCTCATTGCCGCGGCCGGCGCGGCGTCAGTGGCGCTCATTATGCTGACGGTCAACCAGATCGGCGTCTGGAAGGACACGATACATCTCTGGAGCGCGGTTATCGGGCAGGAACCGGAGCGCGCTCCCATTGCCTATAACAACCGGGGTCTGGCGTTCCTCACCGAGGGACAGTTCGACCGAGCCATCGAGGACTGCTCGCGGGCGATTGCGCTCGATCCCGGCTATTATCTTGCCTACTACAATCGGGGCAAGGCGTATGCCGGCAAGAAACAATTCGACCGGGCGTTGAACGATTATGCGCGTGCCGTGGAGCTCAAACCGCAGTATGCCGACACCTATATCGCCCGCGGCCAGGCGTTCTCCCTGCTCGGCCAGTTCGACCGGGCGCTCGCGGACTATACCGCGGCGCTTTCCCTCGACCCGGAACTCTTCGACGCCCGTGCAGGCCGCGGCATGGTCTATCTGGAAACGGGGCGTTTCGATCAGGCGCTCGCGGATTTCGACGGAGCGATCGCGCTGAATCCCGATTATGCCGCCGCCTACCTCTATCGCGGCATGCTCTTCAGGCAGCTGGGCAAATACGACCTCGCGATCGAGGAGTACACCAGGGCGATCGCCCTGAGTCCCGGGGACGCCGAGCCCTATAACAACCGGGGAGTGGCATACAAACATCTCGGGCAGCTCGACATGGCCATTGCTGATTATTCACAGGCGATCAATCGCAATCCCGGATTCGCTCTTGCCTACTGCAACCGGGGTGTTGCCTACGGCATGCTCGGCCACGATGCGGAAGCGCTGCAGGACTTTGACCGGGCAATCGCGATCGCCCCGGAGTGGAGCCGGGCATACCGCGACCGGGGAGATCTTTTCCGAAGGCAGGGCAATACCCCGCGTGCGCGGAAGGAATATGCCAGGGCCTGCTCGCTGGGGGACACGGCGGCCTGCACGGCAGCGAGGCAGTGAGCATGCCATTCGGTAGGACAGAAAACGATCAGGTTTCGACCGGCCGGCTTTCCGGCATGAACCCATCGTTCCCCGCACAGCGGCTTTCGCCATTTCTGTTCATTCTTGTCTCGTTCCTCACGCTGCTGGTCTACCTGCCGGCGCTCCAGAACGGCTTCGTGAATTGGGACGACGGCGTCAATGTGACGGAGAATCCGCATATCCGTGCCTTCACCTCCGAATCTCTGCGGTGGATGTTCACGGACATGACCGTCAGCTACTGGCAGCCGGTGATCTGGGCATCGCATGCCGTCGATTTCCGCCTCTGGGGCCTGGACCCGCGGGGGCATCATCTGACAAATATCCTGCTGCATGCGATCAACACGCTCTTCGTCATGATCCTTGCAGCGCGGCTGATGGAAGTTGCCGCGGGATCCGTTGCGCATTCCACGGCGAAGAACGAGAGAACCCGGCACGCGATCGCCGTTTCCGTTACCGGACTTCTTTTCGGGCTCCATCCCCTGCACGTGGAATCTGTGGCGTGGGTGAGCGAACGGAAGGACCTGCTGTCGACGCTGTTTTTTCTCCTGTGCGTTCTGGCCTATGTCCGGTATGCGCGCTTTCGACCGCGCGACGCGGTTGCTGCCGGGACGCTGTTACGGGACCGGTGGTATGTCGTGACGCTGCTCCTCTTCGTTCTTGCGCTGGCCAGCAAGCCCATGGTCGTGACCCTGCCGGTGATCCTGCTGCTTCTCGACTGGTATCCCCTCGGCAGGCTTGCTTCCCTGGCCGGCGCAGTCGGTTCGGTGAAGGAAAAAATGCCCTTATTCCTGCTGAGCGGCGCGCTGGCAGTCGCCACGATCGTATCGCACCAGACCCACGGAGCCTTGCGATCACTGAACGACGTTCCGGTGAGCGGCCGAATCGCCATGGCGGCGAAAGCCTCGCTCGCGTACCTGGGCAAAATGGTCTTGCCGCTGAACCTTGTGCCGGTCTACCCCGACCCTAAGGAGATTCGGGTCTTCTCTGTTGAATATCTTTCTGCGATTGTCCTTGTGGCGGGAATCACGGTTCTTTGCCTTGTTCTGGCGCGGAAATACCGCATTGTTACCGTTGCCTGGGGATTTTATCTCATCACCTTATTGCCCGTGCTGGGACTGGTGAAAACCACGGCAGTGACGGTTTCCGACCGCTTTACCTATCTTCCCTCCGTCGGCCCTTTTCTTCTTGCCGGCGCCGGAGCGGCACGGCTCTGGTCAACGGCGTCCGGGCCGGGAAGGGCCGGCCTTCGAAACATCGCCGCAACCGCCGGCGTCATGGCCGTGATCGTCCTGTCGTTCCTGACGATCCGCCAGACGGCGGTCTGGCGGAGCAGCGCGGATCTCTGGAACTATGTGATCGAAAAGGAGCCAGAGGGATTGTTCGTCTTCTATAACAACCGCGGGCTGGTGCTTCATACCGAGGGAAAGCTCGATCAGGCGCTATCGGACTTCACCCGGGAGATCGAACTCAATCCGCATTACGCCGAGGCCTACAACAACCGCGGCATCGTTCTGGGAGAACTGGGCCGGTTCGATGAGGCGATCGGGGATTTCTCGACGGCAGTGGAGATGGATCCTTCGATGGATGTCGCCTATCTCAACCGGGGCGTTGCGCTGGAGAGGATCGGCTCCATCGGCAGGGCGATCGACGATTACACCGCAGCGCTGGCGCTGAGCCCCGGCCGGCCGGATATCTATATGCATAGGGGTATCGCGCGGGGCTCCCTGGGCGACTGGAAGCGCGCAGAGAAGGATTTTACGTCGGCCATCACGCTGGGGCCCGACGATGCAGAGGCGTACTGGCGCCGGGGCGTGGCTCGCGAAAGACTGGGGCGGCATGCTGCCGCTATCGCCGATCAGTCGCAGGCGCTGGCCCGGCAGCCCGCCTCCGTGGCGGCATTAATGGAACGCGGCGATTGCTATGCGCGGACAGGCGATGCGGCGCGTGCGGCCGACGACTATGAGACGGCGTGCCGACTGGGTTACAAGGACGGATGCGCACTGGCATCGCGTTACGGCCGCATGCGCGGAAGAGCGGGGGAACGGAAGGAATGACGGGATGCCGGGCGGCGCGGCTGCGCGTTCTGCTGCTCAACCCTCCGGGCGAGCGGCTGTACGTGCGGGATTACTACTGCAGCAAGGTGGCAAAATCGGGGTATGTGGTGCATCCCGTGGACCTGCTCGTGCTGAGCGGCAGGATCGCGGAGCGCCATGAGGTCCGCCTGATCGACGCCGTCGCCGAGCAGCTCGACCATTCAGCCTGCCGGGCGCGTGTGGGGGCCTTCTCCCCCGACGTCATCATCGCGGTCAGCGGCGCAGTGTCCCGGGACGAGGACCGTCTATTTCTCTCCAGTCTCCGCGGGCAGGGAAGGCGCATTCTCGTGAGCGGCGATGTGGTGCTGGATGATCCGGTGCAATGGCTGCGGGAGAACGATTTCGCCGATGCGGCGGTGATCGATTTCACCGGCGAGGACATTCTCTCCTATCTCGAGGAGCGAGACGATCTGCATCCCAGCGTGGTTACCCGTCAAGGCGGAGCGCCGGCCGGGCAGAGGCCGGTCAACCGGGAGTTCACTCTGCCCGTACCGCGGCACGAACTGTTCCTGTCCCGCCGCTACCGGTTTCCCTTCAGCAGGCACCGGCTGTTCGCAACCGTGCTCACGGATTACGGTTGCCCCTTCTCCTGTTCCTTTTGCGTTATGAGCACGATCGGGTATCAGTACCGGCCGGTCGAGAATGTCCTGGCGGAGCTCCGGCATCTGAGGGGGCTCGGCGTCCGGGAGCTCTATTTCAGCGATCAAACCTTCGGCGCGATCCGGCAGCGGGCACTGGACCTTTGCGGCCGCATGCGGGACGAAGAGTTCGGATTCGGATGGACCTGCTTTTCCCGCGCCGATATTCTGTCCGATGCCCGGTTCCTCGACGCTCTCCGGGCGGCGGGCTGTCATACGGCGATGCTGGGCGTGGAAAGCGCAAGTCCCTCCGTTCTGGCGACTTACGGAAAGGGATGCACCCATGACCAGATCCGGCGCGCACTGTCCCTTTGCCGGGAGCGCGGCATCCGGACCGTGGCCACTTTCATTCTCGGCCTGCCGGAAGAGACCGAGGACACCGCCCGCGCGACGATCGAGCTGGCCAAGACGCTTGACTGCGATTATGCATCGTTCAACGTCGCCGTGCCGAGGATGGGGACGCCGCTCCGACGGGAGGCGATCCGGACCGGCCTGATCGCACCGGAAGTGACGACGATGGATCAGAGTGGTTCAAACATCGTCATGCCTTCGAAGTTCCTGGCCATCGAGCGCCTTGCCTCGCTCCGGGTGCGGGCGATCCGGGAGTACTACCTGCGGCCGCGGTATCTCTGGCGGCGGCTGAAGAGCGTGACGACGTTCTCGGAGCTGCGGGAACACCTTGCGGAAGGATGGGAACTGATCAGGAGCCTCCGGGATGCCGGCGGCCGGCGACCGGAGCGATGAGCCGCTTGTCCACGAGGAAATTGAAGATGATGTCCGCGACCAGGCGATGCGTCCGGTCGTTGAAGTGGAAGTAATCCAGAAAATCTTCGTACCCGAAGGTGAATCCGCGTTCTTCCAGGCGCCGCTCGAGGTCGAGGACGTACACCTGACGGCGACGGAGCGACCGAAGATATTCGAGCAGGGGCGTTTTTGCGCGCAGATCATAGGTCATGATCTCGGCGTCCCGCGCCCGGCGCAGGAGCTGCAGCGACTCCCCGCTGCCGGCTGACGCCATGCCCCGGCGGTAAAGAGCCGTGGTTGCTTTAAGATCGCCGAAGGGCTCGGCGCGGAGATTGCCGACGGGCGTGAGTACGACAACGGGGATCTTGCGGGCCGCCGCCAGATCGAGGATGGTTTCAGTGTTCCGGATATAGTGAGCGAGGATCAGTCGGTTGACCGGCGCGAACTGCGCGCTGTCCAGATGGACAAGGCGCAGGCGTTCGAAGAACTGTATCAGGCGGGGGCGCTGGTACCGGCTGTACCAGTAGAACGTGTCCGAGCTCAGGACGCCGGACGGCTTCTCCGGATCGTGGAGAAAGAAGGGGATGCGCAGGAGGGCATCGAACCGCTCATAATGGCCGGGAATGATGACCCCCTGGTAGGCGTTGTTGTAATCGTTGTGGCCGAAGTAGAGAACGATCAGATCGGGTGACGCCGCCGCCAGCGCTTCGGTCACGCGCTGGCGCACGGAGAAGGAGTCGATCCCGCTGACGCCGAAGTTGACGGTCTGGATGCCGGGGTGTTCTGATTCCAGGTACTCGGGGAAGGTGCCCCCGTCGGAAAGCACCAGCGACGATTCCCCGAAGAGGAAGACCGTTTTCTTCGCCTTCTCGAGTTCACCGAGTTTGTCGGGGAGCGGAAAGGACGCAGGCTCCTTGCCGGCCAGCTCCGCCTCCAGCTCCCGGGCCATCTTCGCCGGATCCTGCGCGCTGATCGCGTAGAGATCCAGCATTGTCGCCAGCAGCAGGCTGCAGAGGGCCAGGCCGGGGGCGAGGAGCAGCGCGTAAAACAGGATTTTCTTGCTCTTCATGACATTTCGCGAAGACGTCCTTGCCGCTTTCCGGGCAGGGAGGAGCGCGGGGCCACAGTGCCGATTCATCATAACACAGAACCGGCGGAATGTCTCCGCTTTCCGGGCAGGCCCGGCATCGTTGCCGGCGGCGATCAGGGCGGACGAAGGGCGCCGGCAAATCCGCTGTTGCATCGCCGCGGAGCATGGCATACAATGACCCAATCCGGCCTGCCGGTCAGCACATCAGTATGAACATCGACCTTGCGCGCAAAGTAGATTACTATGCGGGCGTGCCGCTCTGTTTTCTCGGCACGCTGCTTCGGAAGGGCATCGCGCTGTTTTTCCCGCGGCGCGCAGCGCCTCCCCCGTCCCGGGTGCTCCTGATCGAGCTTTCGGAAATGGGGAGCACGATCCTCGCCGATCCGGCGATGCAGAAGCTCAAACGTGCGGGGGGGGCGGAGCTTTTTTTCGCGATCTTTCGACGGAACCGGCCGAGCCTCGATCTCCTGGGCACGGTGCCGCCGGGGAATATCTTCGAGCTGCGCGACAGCGGGCTCCTTGTCCTTGCGGCCGACTCCCTGCGCCTGCTCGTCTGGGTCCGCAGGAAACGGATCGATACGGTCATCGACCTCGAGCTCTTTTCCCGTTTTTCGGCGCTCCTGACGGGCTTTTCCGGCGCGGCGCGGCGGGCCGGGTTTCATGCCTTTCACGCCGAGGGCCTCTACCGCGGCGATTTCCTGACCCACAAGGTCCTCTACAATCCCCATCAGCACATTGCGAAAAACTTCATCGCCTTGGTCAACGCCGTCCTGAGCGATCATGAGGAAGTGCCCTATTCCAAAACCATGGTCGGCGACGGGGAACTCAGACTCGGCAAAGCCGTGGTGACCGGCGCGGCGCGCTCGGCAATGCAGAAAAAGATCGCGGAAGCCTGCCCGGTCTACGATGCACGCCGCCACCGCATCGTCGTCTTCAACACGAACGCATCGGACCTCATGCCGCTCAGGCGCTGGCCGGAGGCGCACTATCGGGAGCTTGCGCGCATGGTGCTCGACCGCCATGCCGACGTGGTCCTCCTGCTCACGGGTGCCGAGGCCGAGCGTTCAGGAAAGACGCGCCTGGCGAACAGCATCGCGAGCGAGCGGTGCGTGAACTTTGCCGGACTCACGACGGTCGCCGAACTCCCGGCGCTCTATGCGCTGAGCAGCCTCATGGTCACCAACGATTCCGGTCCCGCTCATTTTGCGACGGCCACCGATATCCGGCTTTTCGTACTCTTCGGACCGGAGTCGCCGGCCGTCTACGGTCCGCTCGGCCGGGCGACGACGTTCTTCGCCGGATTGTCCTGTTCCCCCTGTGTTTCCGCGTCCAATCACCGCAAGTCGCCGTGCACTGACAACAGGTGCCTCAAACTCATCACTCCCGACCAGGTCTACGAGGCCATCCGCCCCGTCCTGTCTCTTCGCGCCTAGATGAAGATCGCCTTCGTCCAATTCCTGTATTACGAATACCTGGGCATCATGTACCTGTCAGCCTGCCTGAAGGAACGCGGCCATGATGTGGAGGTGTTCATTGCTCCGGAAGGGAAGGGAACAGAAGGATTCGCCCGAGAGCTCGCAGCAGCGAAACCCGACGTCGTCGCGTTCTCCGTCATGTCCGGGTCGGAGGAGATGGCGCTTTCCATAGCCCGAGAGCTCAGAAAGCGGTCCCCGATCTATACCGTCATGGGCGGCCCTCACGTAACAGCGTCGCCGGAAATCATCACGAACGATGGCGTGGATTGTGTCTGTCTCGGTGAAGCGGAACGGTCTCTTGCGGCCGTCGTCGATAGCCTGGCAGCGGGCGCGGTTCCCCGCGAGATTGCAGGAGCATGGTTCAACATTGACGGAGAGATTGTGCGGAACGATGTGGCGCCGCTCGTCCGGGATCTGGGCACGGTACCCCATCCCGATCGCGCTCTATACCGGGACAAGTACCGGCCGCTTCGGCGGAGGAGGGCGGCGTTCATTTCGGGCAGGGGATGCCCCTACGGATGCTCCTTCTGCTCGATCCCCTCGGTGCGGCAGTTGTTCAGGGGGAAGGGGCCCTTTGTCCGGCAGCGTTCCGTTGCGGATGTAATCGCGGAAATGCGGGAGGTGCGGGACGTCTTCGGCATCACGACGGCCTATTTTGAGGATGATATCTTCATTATGGACCGAGACTGGGTCCTGGAGTTCTGCGAGGTCTATCCACGCGAGGTGGGACTGCCGTTTTCCTGTCATATCCGGGCGGACCGTGCGACGGACGAGGTGATCGGGGCCCTTGCCCGGGCGAAATGCACAAACGTGTCCTTTGGCATCGAGACCGGAGGCGCGGAGCGCCGCGAAGTGCTGCTGCACAAGGAAGTATCGGATCGGCAGATCGCGGCTTGCGCGGCCCTGCTCAGGAAGCACGGCATCCGGTTCAGGACGCTCAATATGCTCGGCCTGCCGGGGGAATCACTGGCGGACGCTTTTCGGACCGTGGATCTTAATGCGCGGATCGATGCGGATTACCCGTGGTGCTCGCTGTTTCAGCCTCTTCCGGGCACGGAACTGTGGGACCGCTGCATCGCGGAGAATCTGTTTGAGGGGGGAGCGCCACTG
>JAKAHZ010000111.1 GCA_021814615.1 Nitrospirota bacterium
TCAGAAGAACAGGTTCCATCCGGCACGGTACTCGGTCAGATCATGGCGGAAGGTCTGTTCGCGAAGGATACCGAGCTCCACCGCCGAGTTCGTGGAGAGGAAAAAGCTCTGGCGCAGGGTACCGCGAAAGGTCCGGTGAGTTTCTCCCAGGGGGTAGAACAAGGCCTGGCCGGTCAGGTTCACCTTCCACCAGCCGGTAAGCGTCGTGAATATTCCGGCGGTGGGGCCGAGGCCGAAGGCATAGTGCTCGTCATAGACGTTGGACAGCTGGATATCGGACTCGAGCATGAAATATGCCGTGCCGATTCCGCGGCGCTTGTACGCGCCTCCGCCCGCGGGATTGATCCGATAGATCAGGCGGTCCGATCCGTCGGGCATGATGGCGCGGTCGATGCCCGTCGTCACTTTCCAGGACACGGGCAGAAAGAACCGGTCGCGCGGCGCGAGCGAGAGGATATCAAGCAGCCGGAGGCTCTGGAACCGCAGGCTGTCATCCTCGGGATAGTAGCGCGCCCGAAGATCGAAGAAGTTGATCTGCGCCCCTTCCACGTAGCCCGCGTCGGGATCCATCAGATCGTGATAGGCGGGCCGCCACTGGAACTCCGTGAACCACTCCCGGGTCTCCTGGAAGCCGAGGGAGCGCCATCCCCCGCCGATATCGATCTTGCCCGGCAGATGACCGCGTTCGGGGGAGACCGGCGGATCGACGGCGGCGGAAAGATCCGAACTCTGCTTCCCCAGCGTGCTGCGGGCGCCCAGCACGGCCAGGTACTGCTTCAGGTAGGCATCCTTGGTCGTTTCCTGTTTGGCGAACCGGTACTGCGCCAGCTCCGCCGCAAGATCGAGCACCTTGGTCTTGCGTTCCGGCGTCATGTCCGATTCGGTGATCTGCTTCGGCGACGTCCTCCCGTCGGCGACCGCAATGGTCTGCTCCTGGTCGCCGTCGGACATCGTGTCGGCAAGCGTCGTAATCCGCGTTGCCAGCGACGGACGGTACTTGACCCGGTCAACGAGTCCGCTGGCGAGCACCGCCCGTACCGTGTCCGCCGGGATCACCCAGAACCGCAGCCGTTCGCGGTAGGGATCGGTAAGATCAAGCGTCGGCCGGGCCGCCTCGAGCATGAACAGCAGATTATAGGAGCAATTCTCCGTGAAGAAGTAATAATCCGAGTAGGTGTCCCTGATCTCCCAGATGTGCATCACCATGCGTCGGATCTCGTCCTCGGAAAGGTTCAGGTAATACTCCCACATGTCTCGCTGCTCGATATTGTTGTATTCCCTGATCTTGTCATAGTAGGGAAGAATGGAATAATATCCCTTGTAGAGGCCGAAAAGCCCCTTGAAGGCATAGATGAATCCGTTGGTGTCCTTGGCAAGCGCCGCGTAGTTCACGGCATGGGAAAGGAGGTCGCTCGGAACGGAGCTGTCGATGCGAATGAGCGTGTGACCGAACATGGAAGCGGGCCCGTTGCCGTGCGCAGCGGGGAAGACGAGCACCGCGGACTTCATCTTGATGTTGGCCATGTTCTCCCGGTATTTGGCGCAGGCTGCTTCGGGCAGCCTGCCATGGTCGATGGCGAGGCGTTCGGCGAGCCAGGAAAACCGCGCCGGGAACCGGCATTGGGGATGATCGTCCCCTAGAGAGGGATCCTCAAAAAAGGCGGCAAGGGTCGCTTCGAGCTCGGCTTCGGGGTCATCCTTGCCCGACGGAGACAGGAAGAACTTGGGGTCGTCGACGAGGCTCTGCCACCCCCCTCCCTTCTTCTTGTAATGGACAAGGGTGCGCCAGTACCGGTCGCCGGACAAGCCGGCGCTCCGGCCGGCGGCAATAAGCTCTTCACGGTAAGCCTGTTCCTGGGCCGAAGATGCCTGGGCAAGGGTCAGAACGAGAACCGGGAGCAGGGCAAAAAAAAGGTATACGGAGCGAAGCGCTCCGTATACCCGGCAATGCGATGAGATCATAGAATCCTAGTTGTTGGCCACCGTTACGATATTGTCGACCACATCGGCGAGAACCACGTTCTCCGACGGGAAGATGGTGCTGAAGTTGGCCTGGAGCTTCGCATACAGCGCGGCGCGGTCAGCCGACGGAACCTGCATCAGTTCGGCAAAGGTCTCGAGGGTTTCGCCCTGGCCCTTGGCGATGTCCTTCGCCAGGTTGTCCATGTTCGCCACCACGAACTCGTTCAGCTTGTCGTTCTTCGCGGTCTTGGTGGGCGAGCCGCAGCCCAGCGTGCCGGTCGTGATACCGAAAGTCTGGTTGCCGCAGATGCTGTTCAGGAACGTTGCGACGAGCTGAATAAAGCCCGGCTGATTGCCGATCACCATGCCGCCGAGACCGCACCCCGCGGAACCATATCCGGCCGCAGAAGCGGAACCGACCACCACGAACGACATTGCCACAACCAACGCCAGCGTCATCAACACTTTCTTCATAGCACCCTCCTTAGAATTAAGAAGATAGTGAAGCAATGGCATATACTTAACCACACTTTCCCTGCGTTGTCAACTCCCTTTGCAACGGGCAACGGCGCCTAGAACATCCAGCCGAACTGAAATGCCAGCGTATTGTACCCGACGTTGTGCGACTTGTCGGGAGCTTTCTGGTACATCAAACCAAAGTTGATATTCGCCGGCTTATAGGCGACCTTGATGCCCAGGGTGGTCATCATGAAGGAATCGAAATTGACCGTGTCGCTGTAGTTCTGATCCTTCTGGCCCGTGACGCTGACCGTGGTCGCGATCTTGTCGCTGCCGCCGAAGAACTGGCTCAGCATCAGATAGGGGGCAAACTCGAAATCAGCGACCGTGGCGCCGTACTGCGCGCCGAGTTGCAGTCCATACTGGTAACCGAAGGCCGTCTGCGTGACCTTCGTTTTCGTTCCGCTCTTGGACTCTTCTGTGGCGACGCCGAGATTCAGATTCAGCACGGGGCCCACGAGGAAGGTCAGAGTCTGGCCGTCCTGGTTCAGCGCCTGGATCTCGCCGTTGAAGCTAAAGCTCAGAGGAACGTTGAATTCCGTCTCATCGTAGTTGACCGTGCCGATTCTCGGGGTGGCGGTGCCATAGACGGCGCCGACGCTGAACTGGAAATCCGTCGCGAACATCTCATTGACCGGAAAACGGGTAACCGTGTCGAACTCCAGGCCCTTAAGATCCGGAAAATTCTTGTTCGAACTGATCAAGAGAAGGCCGACGCGGTTCTGCATGTCCCCGTCCTTATTCGGTCCGCCCTCTTGCCCTGAAATGACCGGGAAGGGGTTGAATGCATACATCTGGGTTGCTTTGATCCCGAGCTTTGCTGCATATGCAGGGACAGCGGTCAGCATAACGATCATCAGGATCGCCATAATCATCACTGTTCTTTTCATGCCGTTCATACTTGGATCTCCTCGATGTTCTTTTCGAAAAGGAATAGATGCGTGCTGCAAGCGCTATCGCGCTGTTCTACCGATCGTTCCCATGATGAGCGTCTTCATGTCTTCCGACAGCTTCGTATCGGTGCCGATGGACCAGCCGATTCCCGGATTGTAGATCTGGGCTTCCGACCGGAAATCGAGCTTCTTGCTGTCCCGGTGGAAGATAACGGTCACGCGGGTCTGGTAGTTCTCCGTGCAAGAGCCGGAATAACAGCTGGCCCAGTCCGTCTGGAGATAGCCGTTTTCCTTGTCGATCGTCCGCAAAGGAAATTTCCTGGCGATGACCTCGAACACATTTCTCCAGGCCTTGTCATAATCCAGTCCTTCCTTCCATTCTATCGACGCCCAGGAAGGCGACATGGTGACATGAAAGGTCTCATCACCGCCGCTCCGCGCTTTTCGGCCCCCGGGCGGCACACAGCCCACGATCGTCCCGATGATCAGAACCACTGACAGCATCAAAAGCAAACGCCGCATACCGACCCCCCTTTTATATCGAACTAGCTGCCTGTTAACGCGTGACTCTGCCGATCATGCCCATGATGTCCTGCTTCAAGGTTTCGAGCAGGCGGGTGTCAGAACCGGAAACCCAGTCGCCGTGGATGCTTGAATAGTTCGCCTCGGACTTGATTTCCACTTTCTTGAGCTCCTTGTTGAACTTTGCGGTCACTCTGACCCGGTAGTTATCGGTGAAATCGCCGGTCCAGGTATAGAGCCAGTTCGTTCGCACGTAGCCGCTGTCCTTGTTGATGATCTCCAGATCAAAACGCTTGGTCAGCAGATCGATGACGTTGTTCCAAGCCTTGTCATAATCGATATTATCTTTCCATTCGATGGACGCCCACGTCGGCTCGAGTGTCTGGACGAAGGTTTTAGGTTTTCTGGCGACCACGCACCCCCCGATCAACCCCGCGATCACCAGGGTGATCACTGCCAACAACACACTTCTTCTCATAACCGCCCTCCTCTTTTTTGGATACCCCGAGAGTTTTTGTAAAGCGACCCTAGAATAAAACAAAAAGCTTATTGTGTCAATCACCTTTTTGCGCTTTCCTGCTTTAGATAAAACATCAGTTCTGGCTGACGGGAATAGTATTATTAATTTTTTCAATGAGGTATTCCTTGAGCTTTGCGCGGACCGGCGGATCCATGATCGAACGGATATGGCCCTGGTTCGCGGTAAACCAGAGCTCTTTCGGTTCGCGCGCGGCGTCGAACAGCAGCTCGCTGTGCCGGACGGGAACGATTGTGTCATGCATGCCGTGAATGATCAGGACCGGAACCGGCGCCACGTCGGCAATATGCCTCACCGGGCTGTATTGACTGGCAAAAAACCAGGAGACCGGGTACTGCAGGGGCCAGGTGAACCAGTGGAGGCTCATTTTCTCCTGGGCGATCAGCCGGTGACTTGCAAAAGCGCTGTCCACGACGAGCGCCCTGATGCGCTTTTTGTGCGGTGAGGAGGCGACGAGGTTCACTGCAACCGTGCCGCCCAGGCTCTGGCCGTAGACAACGATCCTGTCCGGATCGACACCGGGCAGCGTCATGAGCTTTTCCAGCGCGGCCTCCGCGTCCCGCTGGATCCCGGCGAGCGATGGATCCCCTTCCGACAGGCCGTAACCGCGGTAATCGAAGATGAAGAGATTGAATCCGTTGGGGATCAGCCAGAGGAATCCGTTGACATGGGTCGAGATATTCTCTGCGTTCCCATGCAGAATGAGGATCGTGCCGACCGGATCCTTCGCTGCGAAGAACCACCCGAGCAGGGTCACGCCGTCGGAGCTGCGGAATGCGACGTCCTGTGGCGGAAATTCCTTCAGGAAGGGATTCGCGAAAAGTCCCCGGCTGGGATAGAAGAACACGGACTCGCAGCCGACGGTCAAAAGCAGAAACAGGACGAAGGAGAAGCGCAGGACGCTGCGGAGAGGAGTTTGCGTTCGCTGTTGATCTGGGTCAAGATTCGGCATGCCTGTTCACCTCATGCAAGCTTTTACCGTAGTGTTGCGGCGGCAAGCGATCTCTCTGCGCCTCCACGCCTCCGCGAGACCCTGCTTCGGTCATTGAAGCCTTTTGCTTTTCCCGCAACGTGGGCCGACTGGATCGCTTTTTGGGGCGCCGTTGCGTCTTTGCGCGAAATGCTTTCCCGCCCGAAAAAAAGACCCCTTTGAACATTCGTCAAAGGGGTCTTTTTGCGACTCGATACTGAAGCTATTTGCCGCTCAGTTTCACGATGTCTCCTGCCTTATACTGGCCCGCGCCCACCGGTTGGGCCACCGACATGTCGCCGCTGTCGCCCAGGTCGTTCTGCAGGATTTTGATCTTGCCGATGAAGGTCTCCGTGGTGCCGAGCTTCATCTTGGTCACCGGATCGATGATCGCCTCGCCCGGCCGGTAGACCATGAGCTCGTCCTCGACCTTGATGCCCGACTTCTGGCCCGCATTCACGTAGATCTGCCTGCCGTTCACCGCGGCAACGCGGCCCGACCATTTCCGCTTCTGGAGCTGCTTCATCATATTGACCATTGCCTTGGTCAAAGCATCGCGCAGCGCGCCGTCGCGGAGATCGGAATCATACGCCGCCTTGCTGCCGAATCCGAGCGTCGTTCCCGAGGATTTCTTGTAGATGCCCGCGCCGGAGTCGGCCAGGATCTGCACGCCCGTCGTCGTGTCCACGATCCGGTAGTCCACCGTGACCTTGGCGACCTGCGTCTTGCTCTTTCCGATGACGAAGGTCGAACCTTCCTCGGTTTCCGAATAGGCGGTCACCGCTCCCGTCACGATGGCATTCAGGCCGAGCACCTGGCCCATCTGCGGCGCGGTCTCGGGATTGATCATGCCCGAAGCGCCCAGATGCTGCTGCTGCGCCAGGGACTCCATATCCTGCTGCGGGATCACGATGAACCGGCCCGTTTTCTGCAGGATTGTGCCCAGGATGTCCGCGGCAGCTTCGCCGATGCCCAGCACTTTCGAAGGGGTCTTGTTCTGGAAGTTCACCACGCCGACGCGGAGCTTCGGCCCCTGGTATTCCTCAACGTCCGACGTCGATTTCCCCAGCTCCTTCGACGTCCCCGTCACCGTCGTGTCGTCCGCCGTCTTGCCCGAGATCGTCGGACCGCAGCCCGCCGCCGCGAACGCCATGCTCACCGCCACCAGCACCACCAGCACCAACCGCATTACTGCCTTCATTGTAACCTCCTTGAATGATCGCCTGCGATCATGTTATTTCTGGTTCTGCTGCTTGCCCGCCATCATTAGATCCATGAATCCCTTCGCCTCGGTATAGTTGGCGGGAATCTCGAAGATCGAGGCCGGCGACGACTTGAGCACGATGCTCTTGAGCTCTGTCGTGACCTTGAAATCCTTGTTCTCCACCTCGCTGCGGATCGTCATGTTGTCCAGGTCGCGGGCGTTCCAGATGAATCCTTCCTGGGGCTTCTCGCTCTTGTAGGTGACCGTCACCTTGAACTTGTCGCAGGGATGGCCGTCGATCGTCTCGCTGCCCACCTTCTCCTTCACCACATGCGGCTTCTCGTCGGTCCCTTCCTTCTCGTCATGCACCATGTACTTCTGCACGTTCGGGTAGAGCGTATACCCCGTTTTCTTGTCGCCGCGGCTCAGGATGGTCATCTTGCTCAAGGGCGACTGTTCGGAGTCCTTGCCGCCCGAGGCCTGCATCATCTTCGTCAGGTCCATCTCCATCTTCATCTTCGGACCGGTGATCCAGAGCGGCGCGTCCATGACCCAGCTCTTGTTGTCGCCCTTGTTGAGGCTTACCGAATGAATAACGGCATGGAAATCCTTCTTGCCCTCCCAGTCCATGTATCCGAAGGACGGCGGT
Source organism: Nitrospirota bacterium (assembly GCA_021814615.1). Classification (GTDB taxonomy): domain Bacteria; phylum Nitrospirota; class UBA9217; order UBA9217; family UBA9217; genus JAKAHZ01. The sequence continues at coordinate 7,258 of JAKAHZ010000111.1, forward strand.
TCGGGGGTCTTGACCTCGATATTCAACTTGAATGCCGGCGCTGGAGGGGCCGGTTTTTCAGGCGCCTGTCCGGATCCCGGACCCCAGGGAAGGTTGTCGGTGATGCGGCGGGCCAGTTCCTCGGATTCGTGTTCCAGATGCTTCCCGATGGCCTGCATGAACCACTTGGAGCCCAGGTTCATGGCGGCCGTCTTGCCCGCGCTCTGGTTGGACACCGAGCTTTCGATGATGACCCACGGCGCTTCCTTGTCGTTGTCCGCCGCCCGCGCGCCAAGCGTCACCGCGGCGCCGCCAAGACCGGACGTCCGGTTCTCGGCTTTGACACCCAGACCGCGCTGCCACATCGGCTGGCCGGTCGCGGTATTCACGAGCCGGAATTTGGCCCGCACCTTCTTCGCGTTGTAAACGCCGACCGTGGATTCATCGAAGTCGATGAGTGTGCCGTACAGCACCCCCTGCACTCCCAGGGTCTCTCCCAGTTTCTGGGCAGTGGTCAGCTCAAGCTGGCCGCCGAGTGTGATGCCCATGCGGTCGCGCAGGATCTGGTCGGTCTCCTTGATGTCCTGAACCGCATAGGAACGGTTCTCGAGCGCCTGCACCATCTTCTCGCGCAGCACGTTCGGTCCGTCCACATCGGCGGTGTCGTTCTTCAGCGGAAGAATGGCGATCCGCTTGAGGGGGTTGCCGTAATCCACGGGAAGCGGCGGCTTGGGAAAGGTACATCCGGTCGCGAGCGCGACAACGGACAGAACTGCAATGAGCAGCAGCAGACGGCGTTTCATGAATAGCACCTCCGGAAGGATTCACACCCAGTTGGCGGGACCATTCATTTTTATCAGAAGTGCTCACGCCTGTCAAGCATCTCCTGTCCTGAGAACGGCGCGTTGAGGTATTTTTCCCCGGCCTGTTTCGCCTGCGCAAGTCCCCGTTGCCCTATTCATCGGAAAAGAGCGATCACGCCAAAACCGGCGAGAAGCAGCATAGCCCCTACCAGCCGGTATCGCACATTCCGTTCGCGGAAGAGCAGGAACCCGTACACGCTTCCGATCAGCAGGCTGGTCCGTTTGACGGCGATAGCGTACGCCACGTTGGCCATGCTGAGGGCATAGAAATAGGATACACTTGCGACAGCGTCGAACAGCGCCGGCAGCGCCGCTGTTCCCAGGTTCCGGCGGATCAGGGAGGGAACGTTGCGTACTCCGCTCCTGATGACGATCACGGGAATGAGGACGAGAACAACGGCCAGGACATAGGTTGCCCCGAAGAAAGCGGGCGAGGAATGGTCCACCCCCACCTTGCCCAGGGCCGACGTCACGCTATAGAGCAGCGCTACGATCAGCATGTACACGGACCCCCGCTCCCGCAGGATCGCGCGCAGCGGCTCGAGAATCCCGGTCCGCAGGGACGACAAGTTCAGCGCATACCCGCCGATGCCGATAAGCGCGATCCCGAGCCCGCCGGCAAAAGAAACGGCCTCCCCGGCAATGAGAAAGGAAAATAGGATGAGGAAGACCGGCGACGCGGCGAGGAACGGAAGCGTCAGGCTGATCGGCGACAGACGCAGCGCCCGGTAATAGAGCAGGATCGCGCCGATCTCGAGCGGCAGCGCCGCGAAGAAAGCCCCATAGAACGCGGCATCGGGCGAAGGCAGCGGGCCCGCGAGCCAGAGCGCGGCCCAGAGGGCGGGCAGCGCCGCAACGAGCCGGAGCCAGGCGATCACGTATTCGTTCTCGCGCGTAATGACGCGCTTCGTGAGCGCGTCGCTCGTCGCGAGGCAGAAGGCGCTCAACAGGGAAAGAAGGACCCAAGGCTTGAACATGAGTAGGAGCAGGCTACACCAACGAGGTGGGAAATGCAATCCGCCCCCTCGTCGGACCTATGATGCAGATCATAGTGCTGCGGCGTCCGTTCCGGTATCCTGTGCCGTTTGGTTCAACCGCTCGCTGCCGCCGAAAGGAGGGCTCCCATCGGCATCAAGAACCGTTCCGTAAGCTGACCGTAAAAAAGATATCTGCACCGTTTCGGGGAGAATGTTCAATTTCTTCTTTATCTTCCAAGGAGGGATCATGAAAGGTCTAAAACTGTTGTGCACGGTATTCCTGTTCGTCCTCTTCGTCTCATCCGCCGCATGGGCGGCCAAGAGCGCCTGCGTGGAATGCCACGAAAAGGTGACACCGGGCGTCGTCAAGCAGCATCTCGAGGGCAAGATGGGCCAGAAGGGCATCGACTGCTCCGCCTGCCACGGGTCGGACCACAAGTCCGCGGATGACGTAAAGCTGGCGAAGATGCCGACGCCGGCCACCTGCGCCGGCTGCCACAAGAAGCAGGTCGACCAGTTCTCCGCGGGCAAGCACAATCTCGCCTGGGTCGCTTCGTCCTCCATGCCCATGATGGGCCACCAGCCCAAGGCGGTCATGGGCGAGGGGTACAAGGGCTGTTCAAGCTGCCACAAGATCGGCGCCAAATCGGACGCCGAAAAATCGCAGATGCGTTACGGCCATGCGCAGTGCGATGCCTGCCATACACGCCATTCCTTCAAAAAGTCCGAGGCCCAGGACCCGCGTGCCTGCCAGACCTGCCACATGGGCTTCGATCATCCCCAATGGGAGATGTGGTCAACGTCCAAGCACGGCACGATCTGGCAGATCGAGGGCAAGGACAGCAAGCGCGCGCCCACCTGCCAGACCTGCCACATGAGCGGCGGCGACCACAACGTAATGACCTCCTGGGGTTTCCTGGCCCTCCGGCTGCCGGAGAACGACAAGGACTGGATGAACGACCGCGTGACGATCCTCCAGGCGCTCGGCGTGCTGGATGACGCGGGCAAACCCACGGCCCGGCTCGATCTGGTGAAGGCCGGCAAAGTGGCGCGGCTCACGGCCGAAGAATTCCAGGCGGAACGCGACAAGATGACCAAGGTCTGCGCCAACTGCCACGGCGCGTCCTATGCCAAGAAGCAGCTCGACGAAGCTGATCTGGTGGTGAAGGAAGCGGACAAGGTGATGGCCGAGGCGATCCGCGTGGTGCAGGGCCTGTACAAGGACGGCGTGCTCAAGAAGCCCGCCGACTGGACGATGGCCCCGGACCTCCTGCAGTTCTACGAAGCGAAGAGCGGCGTGGAGCAGGACCTCTACGTCATGTTCCTGGAATACCGCATGCGCGCCTTCGAAGGCGCCTTCCACATGAACCCGGACTACATGCACTGGTACGGCTGGGCGCCCATGAAGGAGACGCTCCAGAAGATCAAGGACGAAGCCGCGAAACTGCGGGCAGAGAAACACATCGCTTCGGCAAAGTAATTCCGGCGCAAACAACTACGGGGAGAGGCCAAGGTCTCTCCCCGTTCTTTTTCCGCAACAGCCCGCCGCCGCGTTGATGGTGCCGGCCCTATCCGCCGATGGCGAGGAAGTCCGTGTGGCCCAT
>JAKAHZ010000112.1 GCA_021814615.1 Nitrospirota bacterium
ACACCAGGTCATGAAACCAGGAAAGGTCAGGTCTTCGCATGAAAAAGATCGTCTTTACCGGATCCTTTGTCGTCCTCTGCCTGCTTCTTGCCGCCGCCGTGCTCACCTCCTGCAGTTCGGGGAGCTCTTCGTCGGTCTACAACCCGGCTGCCGGCGGCCATCCCGCGGGATGGTCCGGCCCCGACACCCACGGCGCAAACGTCAAGTCGAAAGCGGACGGATTCTCGTCCTGCCAGGAATGCCACGGCGCTGATTTCGCCGGCGGCATTTCGAGCACCTCCTGCTTCGGCTGCCACGGTGTGCAGGCGCCGCATTCGCCCAAACCCTGGCGCGGAGCCGGGCGGTCCCATACGAACACTGACCCGGGAAACGCTCCCGTCTGCTTCCAGTGCCATGCGAACGGCGCAAACTCCACGCTCAAACCCACGACCCTTGCCGCAACAGGCACCGCCCCAGGCTGCTTCAACAACACGCTCTGCCATGCCACGCCCGGCCATCCGTCGGGATGGAAGGACCCGGCGCAGCACGGGGCCTCGGCCAAGAAAGCTTCGAACGGATTCTCGACCTGCCAGACCTGTCATGGAACGGATTTCGCCGGCGGCACGGCGGAGCAGTCCTGCTTTACCTGCCACGGCGTGAACGCTCCGCATCCTCCCCAGCCCTGGCGCGGAACGGACTATACTCATACCACCACCGACCCGGGCAACGCCTCGGTCTGCGCTTCCTGCCACGCAGGCGGCGCGAACTCGACCAGGAAGCCGTCCCAGCCCGCGCCTGCGGGCACGGCGCCCGGCTGCTTCAACAACACGCTTTGCCACGCCGCAGAAGGACATGACGCGGGATGGAACAGCCCCGATGTGCACGGCGCTTCGGTCAAATCCCAGCCCAACGGCTTCATCACCTGCCAGGAGTGCCACGGCCCGTCCTACGGCGGAGGCGCGGCCGCACCCTCCTGCTTCACCTGCCACGGCGTGAGCGCGCCGCACTCGCCCAAACCCTGGCGAGGCACGGGCAGAACCCATACCAACACCGATCCGGGCAATGCGACGGCCTGCGCCATCTGCCACACCAACGGCGCGAATTCCACGGTCTTCCCCTCGACCCCCGCTGCAGCGGGAACAGCGCCCGGTTGCTTCAATAACACGCTCTGCCATGCCACGGTGGGACATCCCGCAGGATGGAACAACCCCGACTCCCACGGCGCCACGGTCAAGGCCACGGTGAACGGATTCGCCGGCTGCCAGACCTGCCACGGCTCAGGCTTTGCCGGAGGCACGGCGGGGGTATCCTGCTTCACCTGCCACGGCGTGAATGCTCCCCATTCGCCCAAACCCTGGCGTTCGCCGGGACGGACACACACGACCACGGACCAGAGCAACGCGACGGTCTGCGCCGTTTGCCACACGAACGGCGCGAACTCCACGGTGAAGCCGCTCACCCCGGCCGCCGCGGGAACCGCGCCCGGCTGTTTCAACAACACGCTCTGTCACGCCACACCCGGACATCCCGCCGGATGGAGCAATCCCGATTCCCACGGGTTGACGGTCAAGTCCCAGCCGAACGGCTTCTCCACCTGCGAAGCCTGCCACGGCCAGGATTTCAGCGGCGGCACAGCGGGCGTCGCCTGCTCATCCTGCCACGGCGTGAATGCGCCGCATTCGCCCAAACCCTGGCGCTCGCCGGGCAGGACGCACACGACCACGGACCAGGGCAACGCTCCGGTCTGCGCGCAATGCCACACGAACGGCGCGAACTCGTCCGTAGCTCCGCTCACGCCGGCGCCGGCGGGCACGGCGCCCGGCTGCTTCAACAACACGCTCTGCCATGCGACGCCGAACCATCCGGCGGGATGGAGCGATCCGACGCAGCACGGCGTCACGGCGGAAAAGGACTTCTCCGCCTGCAAGACGTGCCACGGAACGGACTTCAAGGGAGGCACGGCAGGCGTCAGCTGCTACTCCTGCCACAACGGCCCCGGCCTGAACCACCCGGCTCCCGCATGGGTCGTGGCAGACCACAAGGCCGCGGCGACGACCGACTCCACGCCCTGCCAGAAGTGCCACGGCGCTGACTACCTGGGCGGCGGATCGCATGTCGCCTGCAAGAGCTGCCATATGGAGAACCAGACCAAGGTGCACATCCTTGCCTGGTACCCCGACGTGCAGACAAACCATCATGCCTATGCGGTTGCAAACGGCACATCGACCTGTTCAAACATCTACTGTCACGGCGCGAACCTCCTGGGCGTGGCGAACTCCGGCCCCTCCTGCGCCACCTGCCACACCTGGCCCTTTACCGATCCGGCCTGCGGCAGCTGTCACGGTATCCCGCCGTCAGGGGCCGCCTATCCCAACACAGCGGGCGCCCACGCGGTCCACATGGGCCTGAACAATACAATCACCTGCGCCACCTGCCACAACGGCGCGGGTTCGGGAACAGCCTTCCACTATGACGGCATAGTGGAGATTTCCATCGATCCCGCATACAACGGCAAGGCAGGAGCGGCAACGTTCAACAGCGTCGCCAAGACCTGTTCCAACGTGGCCTGCCACGGAGGACCGCGCACCCAGAACTCCACCCAGGCGGCCGCAAGCCAGTCGACGCTGTCGTCGACGCCGGTCTGGCTCACCGGAGCCATCGACGTGAACGCCCAGTGCACGGCCTGCCATGTGTTTGGATCGTCGTCAGGCCAGCCGGAGAACAACAGCTACTACTCCGGCCAGCACTACCTGCATGTCTGGCAGCAGGGCAGGGCGTGCACCGTCTGCCACAATACGGGAGCCCTGGCCTCGGTCCACTTCACGTCGCTGACTGCGCCCCTCTCGGCGGCCACGGCGTCGTCGACGTTGAACACGACGCTCCATTTCAACGGCAGCACGTGCAATCCCAGCGCGGGAGGCTTAAGCGGCTGCCACAGCCAGCAGACCTGGTGATTGTATAGCCCCTAACGCAATGGCGCCCGTGCATGATGCACAGGCGCCATTTTTATTTTTCGGCAGAATTTATGGTTTCAGCGTCGCGGAACGGGGGTGGACCAAATAAACGGGAGGATATCCGGATTGAACGAGGGCGATATCTAGATACAGTCGCTTATGTCGCTCTTTTTGCGGTTCCGTCGCGCGAGGACGCCGGCGCCGGCAGTTCTGTGTCTTTCGCGTCCGCTGCATGCCGCCGGAAAAAAGGACACAACCGGTGCCAGGTCGAGGACGAGCAATACTCTTCCATCTGGAATGCACTCGGCACATATACGTCGGAGGTCGCGGAGCAGGATTTCATATAGACGCCGGTAAAAAATGGACAGGCCATTCGAATCTCCCTCTCAGAACCAATCTCTCCCTTGCTTCGCCGGAACGAAAGCAACTGTTGACGTGGGAATGGTCTACCAGGGAAGTGCAAATGCCGTTCCTGAAATTGCGATCCGGTTTGAGCGGGAAATCAACGGGTTACTTTCAGGAGGGAAAGGTCAACAAGGCCCTCGGTTCAGAGGGGACTGTTCAATCTGAACCGGAAATACAAGATCGTTCCGATGGTGGATTACCCTTTCAGCCAGACGACGAGCCACCACCGTGCATGACGTACAGAACCGGCAATAAAGCGCATGGAGATTCCCGACTTCTTATTTCAATCCGTATTCCTTGATCCGCCGCTTGAGCGTGGACAGGGACATGCCGAGGGTCTGGGCGGTGCGCGCGATATTGCCGTCGAGCTTCTTGAAGGTCTCGCTGATCAGCTGCCGCTCCGCTGTCTGGATCGTGGTGAAGCCTTCGGCGGCCCGGTCTTCTCCTCCCGATGCGGAAGGCTGCGCCTGGCGGTTAGCGGTGAACTGAAGCAGCGTGGAGGGGCGGAATTCCTCGTCCCTCATGACCAACGCGGCCCGTTCCAGCACATTGCCGAGCTCACGCACGTTGCCGGGCCAGTCGTACTGCATCATCTTCGTCGTCTCGTCCTCGGACAGGGCGATGCACCTGCCGGGTGCGATGTTCTTGAGGAGGTACTCGCAGAGCGAAGGGATGTCCTTCCGCCGCTCCCGGAGCGGCGGGATATGGATGGTAATGACGCTCAGGCGGAAATACAGATCCTTGCGGAAGCTCTTGCCCAGGCTCTGCTCCAGTTCGGCATTCGTGGCCGCGATCACGCGGACTTTCACCGCCTTGGGCATGGCGCCGCCGATCCTGCGCACTTCCCCTTCCTCGATCGCCGAAAGCAGCTTCGCCTGCAGATGGAGCGGCATGTCGCCGATCTCGTCCAGGAAGAGCGTGCCGCCGTCGGCCAGCTCGAACATGCCCTTCTTCGCGGCGATGGCGCCGGTGAAGGAGCCCTTTTCATGGCCGAAGAGCTCGGCCTCGATGAGATGCTCGGGCAGGGCCGCGCAGTTGACGCTGATGAAGGGCGCTGAACCGAGTGCGCCCCGGTAGTGGATGGCCTTGGCCACAAGGTTCTTCCCCGTGCCCGTCTCGCCGGTGATCAGGACCGGCGCGTCGGTCTTGCGCGCTGATTCGATAAGCTGCGCCACCTCCGCCAGCCCTCCGTCCTTCCCGATGATGACGGACTGGTTCCGCTCGCGCTCCTGTTCGATGGTATGGATCTGCTCGACCTTTTCCAGGTCCAGCGTGCGGAGCGCCTTCCGAACCGTGATGCGCAGCTCTTCCATGTCCACGGGTTTCGACAGGTAGTCGTGCGCGCCCGACCGCACCGCGGCCACGGCGTTTTCGAAGGTGGGGTAAGCGGTGATGAAGATGATCTTGAGCTGCTCGTTCCGTTTAAGCAACTCCGGCACCAGGCTGTGGCCGTCGCCGTCCGGCAGCCGCTGGTCCAGGAGCACGATATCCACGGATCGCTTGCCGAAGAGACTGAGGCCCTCGGCTCCGCTGTGTGCGCTGACGACTTCAAGCTGCTCGTCCTCCACATAATCCTTGACGGCTACGCAGAACGTCTTTTCGTCGTCAATGACCAGGAGCGTCTTCCTGCTGCGCAGAAGCATTTTCCTCCCCCTCCAGGGAAATGAACACGTCCGTCCCCTTGCCGGCGGTGCTGTCCACGTCGATCTCCCCGCCCATCAGGGTGACCATCTTCTTCACGATCACCAGGCCGAGGCCCGTGCCCTGGGGCTTGGATGTATAGAAGGGTTTGAACAGGTCGGCGTACTGCTTCTCCGTCATGCCCTTTCCGTTATCGGAGACCCGAAGAATGACACGGTCGCGGATGTGCGAGACTTCGATCGTTATGCGCGGCTCCGGCCGTTCTTCCAGCGCGTCCACGGCATTCGTAACCAGGTTCAGCAGCACCTGCTGCAGAGCCCGGGGATCGGCTTTCAGGAAGCCCGTACCGGGCTCGATCCGGACATCGAGGGCGATGCCCTTTTTGGCAAGGTCGATATCGATGATCCCTTTCAGTTCCCGCATCAGCACCGTAGCGTCCACGGGCCTAAGCGCCGACGACTCGTAGAGGCTGAAGCTCTTGAGGCTGTAGAGCACGTGTTCGACGCGGCCGATCTCCTCCACCGCGCGCGCGGCGTATTCCCGCACCCGCTCGGGAGGCAGGCTCTGGATCTTGTGCAGCAGCACCGTCAGGATCGACTTGGCGGAATTGATGGGGTTCCCGATCTCGTGACGCACGCCGGCGAAAACATAGCCGATGTTGTTCATCGTATTCACCGACTCGGCGATGGATTCGAGCCGGAGCTTTTCGGTGACGTCGCGTTTGACCGACACATAGTTGATGATCTCTCCCGCGCTGTTTTTAACCGGGGAGAACGTGCAGTCCTCAAAATACAGCGCGCCGTCCTTGCGTTTGCTCACCAGGCGGCCCCGCCATACGCCGTCGCTGCGCAGGGTGTCGCGCAGCTGCTCGTAGAACGCGGCGTCATGTTTGCCGCTGTCCAGGAGGTGCAGCGTTTGGCCCAGCGCCTCATCCTTACGGTAGCCCGTCATCTCCTCGAAGCCGCTGTTCACATATTCAATGATACCACGGCGCGGATCGGTGATGACGACGCCGTCCGCCGTCGCCTCCAGGGCCGATGCCAGGCGCATCTGCTGCTCTTCCACGTTGAACCGGTGGACGGCTTCGGCGATGATGAACGCCAGTTGTTCGATGAATTCGATCTTCCCGGCTGGGAACCTGCCCGGTTTTTCGTCGGAGAGATGGATCGCGCCGATCGGTTTTTCCCCGTACCGCAGCGGGATGACCGCCAGGGACCGGAAGCCTACCTGCATGCAGACTGCCCGGTAACAGGTCTTCGCTTCCTCCGTCAGATCCCGCGCAAACTGCCCGGCGTCATTGGTCGCAAAGCTCCCTGCCGGAGTCATCCCCAGCAGGTCCGATTGCTCGGGTGTTCCCATGACGATCCGGGAGCAGATGCAGCGGTCCCTCGCAAGGTTCAGATCGCCCTCCTGCATGAGGAATTCCTCCGAGTAACCGATGGAGGAAATGATCGGTATCCTTTTTCCTTCCTGGAGGATCCGGATACCCACGCGGCTCATACCCGTCCATTCATGCAGCAAGCCGCAGACCGCGTCGAGATATTCGCGCCGCTCGTATTTCGTAGCAAAGAGCTGGAGCAGCGCGTTCGTGACGCGGGTCCGCTGCTCCGCTTCGCGCCGTTCGGTGATGTCATAGGCCGTCGAGCGGCTCATCACGTATGCGCCGTTCCGGTCATAGACCGCAGAGGCGTTCAAAAGGATCGGGATGATCGTTCCGTCCTGCCGGACCAGATCGAACTCGAGGCCGGTAACGTGGCCTTCCTCCATGAACTGCCGGTAATGCTCGGCAAACCGGCGCCTGCTTTCCGGGGTGAAGAAATCCGTCATGTTCCGGCGTCCCACCACGTCCTCCCGCGTGCGGCCCAGCCAGCCCAGTTCCGTATCGTTGATCCGGATGATCACGCCGTCCCTGTCGAGCGAATGGTAGCCGCAGGGCGCGTAATTGTAGAGGTCCTGGATTTCCTCGGCATTCTTCCGGAGATCCTCCTCTGCCTGCCGTTTCTGCTCCATGTTCGCGATCGCGTCGATGGCAAAGGAAATGTCGTCCGCAAGGGCGTAGAGGAGGTTGATTTCCTCCTCGTCGAAGGACTGGGGACGTTCGCCGTACGCCGTAATCGCGCCGATGCAGCTGCCGCCGGCGTGAAGCGGGAAGGCGGCGGAAGCGCGGAAGCCGTGAGCCAGGGCCTTGTCCCGCCACGGACGCATCCGCTCGTCCGTCGCGATATCGTCGCAGACGATCACGTTGTCGTGCGTGATGGCCTGGCCGGTGGGCCCCCTGCCCTCGGGCACGTCCGAGGCCAGGATCGTGATGTTTTCGAGATACCCGCCGGCATCGCCGGCGCTTGCCGCAACCCTGACCTTCCGTGTCGTCTCGTCGACCAGGCCGACCCAGGCCATCTTGAACAGGCCGAGTTCCACGGGAATGGAACAGGCCTGCTGGTAGAGATCTCCCGTGTCATGCATCCGCACGATGGCCTCGTTCACCCTGCTCAGCACCGAATAGAGCCGGTTGAGCCTCGCGATCTTCCGGTCGGCGATCTTCCGTTCCGTGATATCCCGGGCCATGATGCTCGTGCGGATGTTCCCGTCCTTGTCCCGGAAGAGGACCGACGTGGAATCCGTGGGCACGAGCGTGCCGTCGCTTTTCACCCAGGTCACTTCTCCCCGGGCGCTGCCGGTCCGCTGCCGTTCATCGATAAACGACCAGAACCGCTCATCCTGCACGACGAGCTCTTCCTGGCCGATCCGGCCTGTCTCCTGCTCTTCTCTGCCCAGCATTCTGCAGGCCGCCGGATTGGCTTCCAGGAGGAGGCCGTCGGAAGATGTCAGCAGGATGCCGTCCATGCTGTTGTTGAAGATCGACCGGTATCGCTCCTCGCTTGCGCGGAGCGCATTGACGGCCTTGGTCTGGTCCGTGACGTTGTTCAAGGCGAAGACCAGAAAATCCACGTGGTCCCGGTCGTCCCTGATCGGGTTCACGAAGAGGTCCCAGTAGCTCACCCCCCATTCGGGATGGTCGGGGAAGCTGAAGGGACGGGCGAGCACGGCATAGGGTTTTCCCGTCTCCACGACCTCTACGAACTTCTCCTTGAGCTCTTCCGACGGGTAGTCGATGAAATGATTATGGCCCGCAAAGTCGTCCACCTCGCGGCCGCAGGAGCGCGCATAGGCTTCATTCACTCGGACGAAGTTGAACTCCCGGTCAAGGAACACCAGCGGCGAGAGGGAGTGCCGGAAGAAAACATCGAGCCGCCGCGACTGTTCCGCAAGCTCGGCGGTGCGCTCGATCACCCACTGCTCCATCTCGCCGTAGAGCCGGGCGTTCTCGATGGCCAGCGACAGGGACGCCGCGAGCTTCGCAGCGAAATCCACCTGTGCCTCGGTAAAGGTTGTCGCCCGGGAATGGTAATTGAAGAACAGGGCGCCGTAGGGCAGTTCCGCCATGATCAGCGGCACCACCAGCACCGACCGGATGCCGAGACGCATCATATGCTCCCGGTTGACGCGCCCGTCCTCGGCCGTATCGTGAATGACGACCGGTTTTCGCGAATCCACGGCAAGCACCGTGTGCCGGTCCTCATCGTCGCTATAGAGCGTTCCGATCGGGTCGCCGACCGGATAATTGTAGCTGTACCGGATCGCCCAGCGGTCTTCCTGCCGCAGTTTGATCGCCGTGGATTCGCAGCCGAAGGCTGCGGCTGCCTCGGCGACCACGCGTCCCATGATCTCATCGTGGTCGAGCGTCGAGTGGATCAGGTCGTTGATCCGGTTCAGCGCCTGGTCGAACCGCGCAGATTCCGCGAGCAGCCTCTCCGCCCGCCGCTGTTCGGTGATGTCCGTCTGGGCGAGCACCACGCCGTAGACGTCGCCGCCCTTCCGCAGGGGGATCGCGTTGACCTTGAGCAGATGATCCTGTCCCCTCGCATCGGTAATGACATATTCCGCGCCGAGGACGACCTCTCCTTTCAGCGCGCGGCTGGACGGCATGTTCGCGTCGGTGAGCGGCGCACCGTCCTCGAATCGCGCCCGCAAACGCCCGGCGATTTCCGTCCTGGATGCCATCGCCGGATCGATGCCGAAGAGGTTCACCACCGCAGGATTCGCTTTGAGCCATCTGCCGTCCTTTCCGTGAAGCGATACGAGGTAGGGGATGGCCTGGAAGATGACGTCCAGTTCCTCGGACTGGTGCCGGACCTCGGTAAGCAGCCGTTCCCGTTCCTCGCCCAACAGCCTCTGCTCGTCGATATCCGTTCCCGTTCCGATCCACCGCACGACCCGCCCCTGTTCGTCGCGCACGGGAACGGCGCGCGTAAGGTGCCAGCGATAGGCGCTGTCTGCTTTGCGTAATCGATGCTCGATCTGATAGATATTGCCGGATTCAAGGGAGGCGCGCCACGCCGCGAGCGTTGCCGCCAGATCATCATGGTGGATCACCGTGGTCCATTTCCAACCGTCGATGTCGCCCTGTTTGACCCCGCCATAGGCATAGGACTGGGAATTGTAATAATCGATCGCGCCGCTTGCGTCGGCGCTCCAGACGATCTGCGGCATGGCCTCGGTGAGCGTGCGGAATCTCGTCTCGCTTTCCCGGAGGAACCGTTCATTTTCCATCCGCGTGATGGCGACCGCAACGTGATCCGTCACGGCCTTCATGAGCGAGATATCGTCCTCGCCGAAGGTTTCTCGGTTCCTGGCGCCGAACGACAGCGTGCCGAGGACCTTGCCCCCGGGGCCCAGGAGCGGGTGGCAGCAATAGGCCGTAATGCCGTAGGAACGGATCAGATCGGTCCGGGGGTCCTGCGTTGTCGGAATGCGCTCGGCGATGATCCGCCGGCCGTCCCGCGCCGCGCAGCCGCAGACGGCGACGCCGTAATCGAGCCATTCGATCTTCCTCGCCTCTTCCTCGGCAACTCCGGCGAAGGCGTTCAGGCGCAGCTTTCCCTTCCGGTCGTCGGCGAGGAAATTGAAGAAGGCCTGGCAATCGAGGTAGTCCATGACCCTGCGGCAGAGCGATTCCACGGCCTTGATCGGTTCCGGCGACTGGAGGAGCTCTCCCGCCGTTGCGGCAAGCAGGCCGAACCGTTCCGCGAGCCGTTTGAGCTCGACATTCGTCCGCTCCGTTTCCTTGCGCGCCGCCACGGCGTCTTCCATGAGGTTCAGCGATGCAAGGCGCGCTGCATGCAGGGTCTCGTTTGCGATCCGGAGCTGGGCGGTGCGGTCAGCCACGCGCTGTTCCAGGGTCTCGTTCAGTTCGTTCAGCTCTTTTGTGCGCTCCTGCACCCGCCGCTCCAGGTCGTCGTGGGCCAGGCGCAGTTCCTCCTCGGCCTGCTTGCGCCGCGTGATATCGCTGAAGGTCACGGCAAAATAGCCCCGGTGGGGGCTGAACGCCGATATGGAATACCACCGCTGGAGATGGGCTGAGTGGCTTTCGAATTGCACGGGCTTCCCGGTCAGCGCAACCTGACCGTATTTCCCGATCCAGTCCGTCGGATCCGCTTCGATGCCGGGGAGAACATCCGTGACACGCCTGCCGACCAGCTGGGCGGCCGCGAGGCCCGTCAGCCGTTCGAAGGCCACTCAG
>JAKAHZ010000113.1 GCA_021814615.1 Nitrospirota bacterium
CGGGCTTCGAATGGGGGTCCGGTTTTTACATCAATCCCACCCCGCCCGAGGACGCGGCAAAATACCTGCGGGAAGCAAGCCTGTGATCCGCAAGCCTTCCCGGTCCCTCTCCCGTACAACCAAGATCAGATTCGCGGTCAGGTCCGGCCCGAGCGGCATCGAAGGCACCGGCGTGTTCGCCGATGCCCCGATCCCCGGCCGAACGAAGATCGGCGAGGTCACCGGCGAGCTCATCAGCATCCGCACAGCGCGCAAACGGGCGCGGGAGGGGTGCCGCCTCTGTCTCATCGACGTAAGCGATGCCCGGGCGCTGGACTGCACCGGGGGAAACGTGCTGCGGCACCTGAACCACAGCTGCAGGTCCAACGCGTTCCTGCGGATCATGCACGAGCGCGTCGAGGTCTATGCGCGACGGGCTATCCGCAGCGGGGAAGAGATCACGGTGGATTACGGCGAGTCGCCTCATTCCGGCGGCATGAAATGCAGGTGCGGCGATCCGGCGTGCAGAGATCGGATCTGAAGGACAAATAGAAGATCGAAGAACTTCTGTCTCGCAGAGACGCGGAGAGCGCAGAGAAAGTAAAGCAATCCGGCGTAGAGGAAACACGTCTGCTCAGACGCCCCCAGAACAATAAGAGCCGCACTTCATCTTCGAAGTGCGGCTCTTGCGTTGTCGCGAGGCATTCCGTTCTATTTCGACTTCATCCTCGTGTAGTTCAGCATACCGCCTGCCAGGATGATCTCCCGCTGCCGCGCGGTAAGCGAAGAGACAAGCGCGATCGAAGCGCCTGCTCCCGTCTTCAGGGTCAGTCCCCTGCCCGCCCGAAGCGCTTCATGGATGTCCGCGATCTCCACGCTGTCCTGCGCAGCGATCGTTTCGTAATCCTGCTCCCTGGCGAAGGTAAGCGGCAGGATGCCGAAGTTGATCAGGTTGGCCGCATGGATCCGCTCGAAGGACTTCGCCACCACGGCCTTCACGCCGAGGTACATGGGGCAGATGGCCGCATGTTCGCGGCTCGATCCCTGGCCGTAGCTCGCCCCCGCCATGATCACGTTGTGCAGCCCCGCCTTCTTGTTCTCTAACGCTTTTTTCGAGAACTGGGCGTCGACGCCCTCGAACACGAATTCCGCGTACTTCGGAATGTTGGACCGGTACTTGAGCCGCGAGCCTGCCGGCATGATGTGGTCCGTGGTGATCTTGTCGCCCACCTTGATGGTCACGAGTCCCTTGATCCGGTCGGGCAGCGCGTCTGTCTTCGGCGGATCGCCGATGTTCGGTCCGCGGAAGACCGTGATCTCATCCGGCTTGTCTGCCGGAGGCAGGATCATGGAGTCGTCGATCCAGAATTCCTGCGGCATCTCGATCGAGGGATACGCGATCTCGAGATCGCGGGGATCGGTGAGCGTTCCCGTGAGCGCAGCAGCTACCGCGGTCTCGGGGCTCGCAAGATAGACCTGGCCGCTTTTGGTGCCCGAGCGTCCCTCGAAATTGCGGTTGCTCGTCCGCACCGAGACCGCTCCCGTGCGGGGGGCCTGGCCGGCGCCGATGCAGAAGCCGCAGGTCGCCTCCAGCACCCGGGCACCTGACGCGATGATGTCGGCTAGAGCGCCGTTCTTTGCGATCATCTCGAGCACCTGGCGCGATCCCGGCGCAACGCCGAAGCTCACGTCGGCCTTGATGCGCCTGCCCTTGAGCACCGATGCGACGAGCATGAGATCGCGGTAGGAGGAGTTGGTGCAGGAGCCGACCATGACCTGGTCCACCTTCGTTCCCGCCACGTCCTTGACGGTTGCTATATTATCGGGCGAATGGGGCTTGGCAACGCGCGGCACGAGCGACGACAGATCGAGATCGATCACTTTATCGTAAACCGCATCGGCATCCGCTGCGAGGGGGATCCACTGGTCTTCGCGTTTCTGGGCCTTGAGGAAAGCTTTTGTCACTTCGTCGCTCGGAAAAACCGAGGTGGTAACGCCGAGCTCGGCGCCCATGTTGGTGATGGTTGCGCGCTCCGGCACAGTGAGCGTCGAGACGCCGTCGCCGGCATATTCGACCACGAATCCCACATTGCCCTTGGTGGTGAGTTTTTCCAGGAGCGCCAGGATCACGTCCTTGGCAGCGACCCAGGGCTGGAGCCGTCCGGTGAGGTTCACCTTGATGACCCTGGGGCTGGTGAGGTAAAAAGGGCCGCCGCCCATGGCAACGGCGATATCCAGGCCGCCGGCGCCGATGGCAAGCATGCCAACGCCGCCGCCTGTGGGCGTATGGGAATCCGAGCCCAGGAGCGTCTTGCCCGGACGGCCGAAGCGCTCCAGGTGGACCTGGTGGCAAATGCCGTTCCCGGCCTTCGAGTACCGGATCCCGTGCTTGGCCGCGACGGTCTGGAGGTAGCGGTGATCGTCGGCGTTCTCGAAGCCGTCCTGGAGCGTATTGTGATCGACATAGCTGACCGAGAGTTCCGTCCGCACCTTCGGTACGCCCATGGCCTCGAACTGCAGGTAGGCCATCGTTCCCGTGGCGTCCTGGGTCAGCGTCTGATCGATCCTGATCGCGATCTCCGTTCCCGGCTGGAGCGTCCCTTCGACGAGGTGGGTCTCAAGGATCTTGGTGACGAGATTTTTTCCCATAACAGGCTCCTTTGCATCGATAGTGGGGGGCATTATATGAAAAAGAAGCAGCGGAAGGCAACAGGAAAAGGGTGCCAATTCACTTGACAGCAACATGCTCCCGGCATAAAGTACGTGGTCAAGTGCGGCTGAAGCATTTTGCGTGGCAGGGGGGCGGCATGGACAACGAGATCCGGTTTCTTTACACCTACAAGTTTTCGGACGGCACGAGCAAGCAATTCGATATCCGCCTGGACGAAACCTCGCTCCTGCTTAAAGGCAGGCGTCCAGATACGCTTCCCCTGTGGGCGCTCCTGGCCTTCAACAAGTGCGCGATCTGCCCTCTAAGCGAGAACGAGCACGCCTACTGTCCCGTTTCCGCCAACCTTGCCGGTATCGTCGAGGAGTTCAGGAATTTCCTGTCCCACGAACAGGTCAATGTGACCGTTGCCTGCGAAGAGCGGCTCTACGGCAAGGAGACCACGGTGCAGGGCGGCTTAAGCCCGCTGCTCGGCATCATCATGACCACGAGCGGGTGTCCGGTCATGGAACAGCTGAAGCCCATGGTCCGGTTCCATCTTCCCTTTGCTTCGCTCGACGAGACCATCTTCCGCGGCGTTGTCATGTACCTGCTGTCCCAGTATTACCGCGCGCAGGAGGGAAAGCCTGCGACATGGTCCCTCGACGGGCTCGCCGCCATGTATGCCGAGGTCGGGCAGGTGAACCGCGATTTTGCCGTCCGGATGCGGGCCGCGGCAAAGAAGGACGCCAACGTGAACGCGCTGGTCAATCTCGATGTGTTTGCGAGCATGATGGCGCTCGCAGCCGAGGATACGCTGAACCGGTTGAAGCCCTACTATGCCGCCCTTCTGCAGAAGCCCTAGGTAAGATCCGGGGCAAGATCCGGAAATGAGGGCAGTTTCCGGTTTTTCTCCTTGACACCCGATAGGGTTTTGGATATAGTGTCCGCCTGTTCCCTGGGGGATCGTCCAGTGGTAGGACGACAGGCTCTGAACCTGTTTACGGGGGTTCGAATCCTCCTCCCCCAACCAGGTCCCATCGTCTAGCGGCCTAGGACGCTGGCCTCTCACGCCGGAGACACGGGTTCGATTCCCGTTGGGACCACCAGTTCAACGAAGGTTGATTCCGTACCGAAGCCCCTGTTTCAGGGGCTTTTCTGTTTGTTCCGCCCCTTTCCTCCGCTCTCCGAAGCAGCCGGCACCCCCCTTGCATTTTTCCGCTATCTATACTATTGTAGTGACATATTTGCATCAGAGGCTGATTTCCTAACCCTGCTGCAGCATTGGACGAAAGGACAGGCATGGTGATTCTATGAACTACCTGGCCCGGTTCATTGCGTCCCGCATTCCTCCTGGCGCGGCTGCCCGTTATTGCGCCCTGCTGTCTCCCCTGGTGATCGTTGTTCTTCTCGCAACTCTATCGGAAGCTGCAACACGGGCCGTGACCGTCGGCATCTATGAAAATGCGCCGAAGGTCTTCACTTCCGACTCCGGACAGCCTTCGGGTATCTTTGTCGACATCATCGAGGACATCGCGAAAAAAGAGGGCTGGCGGCTGCGGTATGTTCCCGGCACCTGGGCAGAGGGACTGGATCGCCTGGCGAAAGGCGATATCGACCTGATGCCCGATGTCGCCTATACCGCCGAACGCGAGAAGATCTATTCCTTTCACAAAGAGCCGGTGCTCACGGTCTGGTCGCAGGTCTATGCTCCGAAGGGCAGCGGCATCCAGTCGATCCTGGATCTGAATGGAAAACGGGTCGCTGCGTTGGAGCAGACGATCCAGCTCGAAACGTTCCGTCGGCTCGCAGCGAGCTTCGAGCTGAATATCACCCTCATTCCCGTTCCCGATTACAAAACCGAGTTCGAAATGCTCCGAGCGGGAAAAGCCGACGCCGGCCTCACCAACCGATTCTACGGGCTCATGTACGCGCGAACGTACGGCCTGGAAGACACGCCGGTCATGTTCGATCCCGCTCCCTTCTTCTTCGCAGCTTCCCGGAATGCTTCGCGAGAGCTGCCGGATGTCATTGATCGCCGCCTGATTGAGCTCAAACAGGACCCGCAATCGGCATATTACGCGTCGATGAAACGATGGACTGCCGAAGAAGTACAGTTGAAATTGCCGTCGTGGGTAAAGGTCATCGGCCTCGCGCTGGGTGGCCTGGTCGTGCTGGTGCTGTTTCTGGTGATCGGACGGCAGCACGCGGCGGAAGCGGCGCTCCGGAAGGAGAAGACTTTCGCGGAAACGATCATCGACAGCGTGCCCGGTGCATTCTATGTGATCGATGCCCGGGGACGGCTGGTCCGGTGGAACCGGTATCTGGCAAAACTGAACGATCTTCATCCCGATGAGCTCACCGGCATGGACAGCCTTCGTAATATTCATGATCAGGACAAGGAAAGCATTGCGCGTTCCATCAGTGATGCCTTTGCCGTCGGAGAAGCGGAGGCGGAGGCGCGTATCAGGACCAGCGAGGGGGAGCGCACGTTCCTGTTCACCGGAAGGCGGATCGACGCGGAGGGAACGCCGCTCGTCGTGGGAAGCGGGATCGAGATCACGAGCCGCAAGCGGGCCGAGCAGGAGCTGCTCCGGTATCAGGGACATCTGGAGGAGCTTGTCGAGCGGCGAACGATCACGCTGCAGGAAACGAATGTGAAACTGCAGCGGGAGATCGAAGAGCGCTCCCGTGCGCAGAGCGAATTGCGCGCGGCATTGGTGGATCTCGCCGACGCCAAGGAGCGCGCCGAGGCGGCGGACCGCCTGAAGTCGGCGTTCCTGGCGACGATGTCCCATGAATTGCGCACGCCGCTCAATTCCATCATCGGGTTCACCGGCATCCTGCGCCAGGGACTTCCCGGGCCCCTGAACGAGGAGCAGAAGAAACAGATGGAAATGGTGCAGAACAGCGCGGACCATCTCCTGGCCCTGATCAACGATGTCCTGGATATCTCCAAGATCGAGGCGCGCCAGTTGCAGGTCGCATCTGCGCCTTTCGATCTGAGAACGTCGATCCTCCGCTCGGTCCAGACCGTCAGGCCGCTTGCGGAAAAGAAGGGGCTGGATCTGTCGGTCGAGGTGGCTCCGGAGATCGGCGTCATCATGAGCGACCAGCGCCGCGTTGAGCAGATCGCGCTGAATCTGCTGAGCAACGCGATCAAGTATACGGAAGCAGGCAGTGTGCGGCTCACCTGTGCGGTTCACGACGGATCCATTCTTACCACGGTCGAGGACACGGGGATCGGGATCAAGAACGAGGACTTGCGGCGGATTTTCACGCCCTTTACCCAGGTGGAGAGCGGACTGACCCGCCGGTATGAAGGAACCGGTCTGGGCCTCTCGATCTGCAAGCGCCTGGTGGAGTTGCTGGGCGGGACGATCAGGGCGGAAAGCGACGTGGGGAAGGGCAGCAGGTTCTCCTTTACGCTGCCGATACCGGAAAGGACATCATGAACCGGAAGATCCTGTACATCGAAGATAACGAACAGAACCTCTATCTCGTGCGGTACCTCCTCGAGAAAAGCGGCTACGAGGTGGTCGAAGCGAAGGACGGACCTGCGGGAATCGCGGCTGCAGTTGCCGAGCGCCCGGCTCTCATCCTGCTCGACATCCAGCTGCCCGGCATGGACGGCTACGCGGTAGCGCGAAAACTGCGTGAACAACCGGCTGTTGTCCGGATTCCCATCGTGGCCGTCACCTCCTACGCGATGGTGGGCGACCGGGAGCGCGCCCTGGAAGCAGGATGCACGTGGTACATCGAAAAACCGATCAATCCGGAGACCTTTCTTTCGCAGATCGAACTGCACTTGACAGCGGGAGGAACAGCGTCGTGATCCGCATTCTGATCGCCGATGACATCAAGGAGAACCGGTATCTGCTCGAAATGCTCCTGAAGGGGAACGGGTACCAGGTTATCGCGGCCGCAAACGGGGCCGAGGCGCTGGACCTTGCCCGGCAGTCGCCGCCGGACATGATCATCACGGACATCCTGATGCCGGTCATGGACGGCTTCGCGCTCTGCCGGCAATGGAAGGCGAACCCGCTTTTGAAGGAGATCCCTTTCGTCATCTATACGGCAACGTACACGGAGCCCAAGGATCAGGCGCTGGCGATGAGCCTGGGCGCTGCGCGATTCATCGTGAAGCCGACGAAGCCGGAAGAGATGATCCAGATAGTGCATGAGATTCTGGACGACGCGCGTTATGGCAGGCTCGGCACCGGCGGCAGACCGCAGGTGACGGAGCGGGAGTTCCTGGAAGACTATTCCGCGACACTGCTCCGGAAGTTGGAAAAGAAGATGGAGCAGCTCGAGCGGACGAATACTTCCCTGGAGAAGGAGATCGCGGAGCGGAAGCGGGTCGAGGCCGAGCTGCTCTACCGGAACACGATTCTTTCGACGCAGCAGGAAACCTCGCTCGACGGGATCCTGGTGGTGGACGGCGAAGGAAAGATCGTCTCCTACAATAACCGCTTCATCGGCATTTGGGGGATTCCTGCCGGCGTCCTCGAGTCCAAATCCGATGAGCGTGCGCTGGAATTCGTGCTGGGCAAGATCGTCGATCCGCGGAAGTTCATCGAGTACGTGCGGTATCTCTATGAACACCGGAATGAAACGAGCAGGGATATTATCGATCTCCTGGACGGCCGTATCCTGGATCGCTATTCAGCGCCGATCATCGGCAATCAGGGAACCTATTATGGCCGGATATGGTATTTCCGGGACGTCACCGAGCAGCGGCGGCTCGAGGACCAGCTGCGCCATGCGCAGAAGATGGAGGCGGTCGGGGCGCTGGCGGGCGGGGTGGCGCATGACTTCAACAACATCCTCTCGGCCATCATGGGCTATGCCACGCTGGTGCAGAAGAGTCTCGGTCCCGATCATGGAATGAGCGCGTATTTGCGCCGCATTCTCGAGGCGACGAACCGCGGCGCCGGCCTGACCAAGAGCCTTCTGGCCTTCAGCAGAAGGCAGGAAATGGTAATGGTCCCCGTGGACGTGAACGAGATCATCCAGGGATTTCAGCGGATGATGGCGCGGCTTATCGGAGCGGATATTGATTTCACCGTTTCCTGCGCCGGCGAACCGCTGATCGCGGAATCGGATCCCGGCCAGCTGGAGCAGGTCCTCATGAATCTCATCATGAACGCCCGCGATGCCATGCCGCACGGCGGGGCGGTCCGGATAACATCAGAGAAGCTTGTTCTTCACGAGGACCGCGGCGAGATGAAGCGGGGGGCCTATGCCGCGATCACCGTGTCAGACACGGGCTGCGGCATGGACACGGCGACGCAGCAGCGCATTTTCGAGCCTTTCTTCACGACCAAGGAAGTGGGGAAGGGCACCGGACTCGGCCTGGCCATGTCCTACGGCATCGTCAAGAAACACGGCGGCTTCATCAGTGTAACAAGCGAGCCGGCCCGGGGAACGGTCTTTTCGATATACATTCCCCTCACCGACAAGCAGCGCCCCGCGAGCCCGGCTGACGAGAAGGATCTCCTTCCCGGGGGAACGGAAACCATTCTGTTGGTTGAAGATGATGAGAATGTCAGGTTCGTTATCAAGGACATGCTGCAGGATCTGGGGTACAAGGTTATTGAAGCCAGGGAAGGAGAAGAGGCAATAAGGATTTTCCGCGAAAAGAGGGAAAAGGTGCATCTCATGCTCTGCGACCTGATCATGCCGAGGAAGGGCGGCAAGGAGACCTATGAGGAGATCAGAAACATGTCGCCGACTGTCAAGGCCGTGTTCACGAGCGGGTATACTGCAGACCTCATTGAAGAAAAAGGTCTGCTGACACAAGGGCAGGAGAGTTTTCTGTCAAAACCGGTCAGCATGATCGATCTAGCCCGAAAGGTGAGAAGCGCCCTGGATTCGTAATAATCGCCTCTGGCGATCGGCCCTCTGTACCCCGCGGACGGAAGCGTCAAATCTCATCACTCCCCCTGTTTTTCCCCTTCTATAATTATGATGTAATTTGCATCATCTTTTTCCAATAATAGATCTGTTCTAAGAGACAATATGGATTATTTACTCGTTTTATTAACAGGTTGACAGTTCTTGGCTTTCATACTATGATTGCTATGATGCATGAAACAAATCAACCGCCACGTTTTGTTGCATAACTTAAGCTATTCTCTTTCATAACCAGGAGGAAATCATGGCAGAGATCTGTCCGGTGTTTAGTGCAGAACGGTTGCTTCTTGCAACAGATGCTTCACTTCACAGCGAAGGCGCTATTCGCGAAGCAATCAGACTTGCGAAACAGTGCGGCAGCACGCTCGAGGCTATATCCGTTATCGAAACGAATCCTGAATATGAAGCCCTGGCTCCCAAGAGCATCGAAAAAGCCGAAAAGGCCGCGCGTGAACATCTTGACGCAGTGGCCGGCCGGGCGAAAAGTGAAGGCGTGAGCTGCAGCGTCGCCGTGCTCGAAGGAGAGGATTCCTACCGCTCCGTGGTCGACGAGGCGGTAAAGCAGAAGACCACGATGATCGTCATGGGCCGCCGCGGACGCACCGGCCTGAAGCGCCTGGTCATGGGCAGCACCACGGCCCGCGTGATCGGCCATGCGCCCTGCACGGTCCTGGTCGTTCCCCGCGCAGCGACGGTGGAGTTCAAGAGCGTGGTCGTTGCCACCGACGGATCCCGGTATTCGGCTGCCGCGGCATCGGAGGCTATCGGGATCGCAAAGCGGAACGGGAGCAAGCTCACCGTCGTTGCCGTGGTGCCTGCCGAGATTGCCACGCCCACCGACGTCGATTTCGTCGCCGACAGGCGTGAGCTGATCGCCGAGCGGGAAATGCAGGAGGCGGAGAAGAACGCGAAGGCCGTGAAGGAAGCGGCGGCAAAGGAGCAGGTGAACGTGAAGGCCTTCGTGATGACGGGAAAACCGGCCGACGCGATCATGGAAGCGGCAAAAGACGCCAATGCCGATCTCGTGGTCGTCGGAAGCCACGGCCGCACAGGGCTGGAGAAGCTGCTTATGGGCTCGGTGGCCGAGCGGGTCATCGTTCTCGCCTCGTCGGCGGTCCTGGTGGTGAAGGGAAAATAGAGACCGGGGACGGGCCGCGCATTCCGCTTGTCTCTTGTCACTGGCGTATTCCATGCTCAATATCCTGATCATCTCCGACGAGGCGAAATCGATTGCCGCCCTGTTCAGGTCCGCCGGCTATGTGCCGGCGGTGCAGCGGACAGATGCGCCGGAAAATCCCGCGGGACCCGAAGCGACAGCGGAGGAGTACGATATCGCTTTTCTCGACCTGGACTCGGAGAACTGGTCGGAACGGCTGCTGGAAACGCGCCACAGCATGCCCGTTGTCGCCTTTTCCCGGCCCGATCTGCACCGCGCCGTGGCGGCGCTCAGGATCGGGGCAAGCGATTATCTCGAAAAGCCGCTGACCGCCGAACTCGTCGCCGATACGCTGAACCGGCACAAGCGGACGATCCTGTCGCACAAATACGGGTTCGACGAGATCATCGGCAACAGCGCGGCGATGCAGGAGGTCTTCGGCCTGATCAAGAAGGCGGCGGCAAGCGAATCCAACGTGCTCATTACCGGCGAGAGCGGCACCGGGAAGGAGCTGATCGCCCGCGCGATCCACCGGTGGAGCCCGCGGAGCGAGAAGTCCTTCATGACCATCAATTGCACGGCCATCCCGGACACGCTGCTCGAATCGGAGCTCTTCGGATTCGAAAAGGGATCGTTCACGGGCGCTCAATATCAGAAGAAGGGGCTGCTC
>JAKAHZ010000114.1 GCA_021814615.1 Nitrospirota bacterium
TCGCCGAAATAGGCTTCTCCGCCCTGCTCCCCCAAGGTCAGCAGGCCGCGCTGGATCGCGCCGATGCTGGCTGCGGAGATGTTGCCGTACTCGGTTTTGAAGGTTGCGGCATTGTCGCCCACGTGCTGCGCCATGGCCCGAAGGTCTTTCAGGTCCAGGAGCAGGAGCCCGTTGTCGTCGGCGATCTTGAAAATGAGCGACAGCACGCCGCTCTGGACGTCGTTCAAAGCGAGGATGCGCGACAGGAGCAGGGGGCCCATCTCGGAGACGGTCGTGCGGACCGGATGGCCCTGCCGGCCGAAGACATCCCAGAAAACCACGGGGCAGCTTTCGAAGGAGAAGCCGGAGATACCAAGCTCCTTCGCCCGGGCAGCCAAGTCGGGCCGGTCGCCGCCGGCCTGTGCGATGCCCGACAGGTCGCCCTTCACGTCCGCCAGGAACACGGGCACGCCGATGCGGCTGAACTGCTCCGCCATGACGCGGAGGGTCACGGTCTTGCCCGTGCCCGTTGCTCCGGCGACAAGCCCGTGCCGGTTCGCCATGGCCGGCAGGATGGCGAGGTCCGAGGCGCCTCGGGCGATCACCAGGGATTCCGTGGTTCGAGTCATGCTTCCTCCCTTTGCGGCGCGGAATGCGCCGGTTCTTGCATTCGGGAACGGGTGAAATTATTCCACATTCCGGCGGGTCATTGCAAGGGAATTGTCTCGCTTCCTGCGAGGGAGTCAACGACGGCCGCGCCTCTGATTTGCAGACAGTTGCTTCTGGAACGAGGGATAGAGATGAAAGGCGCAATCCGGCCCGACGAGGCGCCGGGCCGCGTCAAAGGAAAGACGCACCTTGCCCTCCAGGATCAGCTTTCGGTATCGGTACCGGAGACGAATTTCCTCGGAGCGATCGGTTGCCATTGCGGCGATTCCTCCCAGCCGTCAGTTGCCTTCGTGGCTGCCCGTCGAGTCGCGGTCGTCAAACCCCTGCTGTTTGCGTTCTACAAGCGGGTCCACGTTGATGTAGACGGTCACCGCGTTGTTTCGCTGCCAGTAGGCCGGCCAGACGGGGTCGCGGCTTCCGATCTCGATGACATCATACTGCGGCCGCACCTCGTAGGCCACCGTTGTCCCTTTTGCGTCGACGATCCTGCCGACGGCCGTATCCCGAAGCAGGGGATTGCACTGCAAGAACGTCCGCGCCTCGGCCAGCGCAGCCGTTCCCGTCAGGCCGGTCCGCTCCTTGACCTCCGTGGGAAGCGCGAAGATACTGAAGGCGAGAGCGCTGTCCTCGGGCACCAGCACCGCCAGGTTCTGCACCTCGTCGCGGTAGCTGCAGCCGTAGAGGAACAGCCGGTAGCTGCCCGCCAGAGCCGGCTCAGATGCTCCCACGGTTGCGAGGCGCATCGAAGGCGTGCAGGCCCCGAGCATCAGCAGCGCAATCGCCGGCAGAGTGACGCGCTTGACAAACACGAGTGCATTGCTTATTCTCATAAAAATGTCCTTTCGCCGTATCTTGATCGTTCTTTCCTCCGCCCGGTCAGTTATCCGCTGCCTGACCGCAGCGGGACTCTTCGTGCTGGCGCTCGTGCTCCTGCCTTCCGGGAGCCGGGCAGCCGAGCCGTCAGCCGACCAGCAGCCGTTGCCCGTGCCCTGGGCCCCTGCCGACAGCCTGAGCACGGCCGGAACAGCATCGGCGCTTTCCACGGAACCGCACATTCTGCCGGTTCCCTGGGAGCCTTCCGAGACCCTGAGCACGACCGAAACGCCGACTGCCGCCGCTCCGGCGGCTCCGGAACAGAAGACTATCATAGATACATTGTATCGTACCATCTCGTCCGAGTTCCTGTCATCCGCTGTCTGGGTCGACTCCTTTTTCGGCGACGAACGGTATGAAGCCGAATCCAACCTTTCCCGGTTCAAGCTGCGGTATGAGGTATTTCGGGAGCGGGGCGGAAAGATCGAGCACCGGCCGGACTTGGACCTTCGCCTTTCGCTGCCCCAGATGCGGAAGAAGACGCTGTTGCTCGTCTCGGGCGATCCCAACGACCAGCCGGACCTGCCCTCGCCGCTGGCCTCGTCGACCACGCCCGGCGGCGCCCCGACGCTGGCGCGCGAGCAGAACCTGACCACGTCGCTCCAGTATTTCGTCCATGAGACGCTCGAGCACAGCATCGCCGTCCGCACCGGCGTGCGGCTGCACAAGGGATCGCCGGTCGTGTTCATCGGGCCGCGATACCGCTACCTCACGCCGCTCGACTCCTGGACCTACCGGTTCACCGAAGAGGTCCTCTGGGCGAGCGATGTCCGTTGGACCTCGCGGTCCCGCGTCGACCTCGAGCGCAAAATGCCCTACGATCTGTTCTTTCGGTCGACTCTGGAGGGGCTCTGGCAGGAGAATACGGATGGCTACGCCTACGCGATCAGTTTCACGCTCGCGCAGCCGCTCGACCCGAACCGGGCTTTTGTGTACGCGTGGGTCAACAGCTTTCAGACCCGCCCGAAGGACGAACTGGAAGAAGAGCTTCTGCTGGTCCGGTATCGCCAGCGGTTCTGGCGTCCCTGGCTGTTCTTCGAGATCGCGCCCCAGTGCCGGTTCCCACGCGACCGTTCCTTTGACGCCACCCCCGGCATCCTGTTCATGCTTGAAATGGTCTTCGGGCAGTACAAGAACTACTTCTTCTGATCCCGTCGGTCACAGGACCACGACGCGGTTCCTGCCCAGTTGCTTCGCCGTGTAGAGAGCCTCATCGGCTCTCGCCAGCAGTTTCTCCGCCTTCGCATCCTGTTCGCACAGAGACGTCACTCCCGCGCTGATGGTGACCGAAATGGTATCGGAAAGGAAGGGGATGTCCCGCGCCTGGATGCGCTCCCGGATGCGTTCGGCAAGGCCGCGGCATTCGTCCAGCGTGGAGCCGGGAGACGCGATCAGGAATTCCTCGCCGCCGATCCTGCCCAGGAGGTCGTAGCTCCGGAGCGTGCTTTCCATTTCCCGGGACACCGCTTTCAGGACCGCGTCCCCCGCAGCATGGCCGAAATTGTCGTTGATCTTCTTGAAATGATCGATGTCGAGAATGGCGAGGGACAGGGGCGATCCCGTGCGGACGGCGCGCTGGTATTCCTTGTCCAGGTTATCCATGATGTACCGCCGGTTCTTGAGTCCCGTGAGCTCGTCGGTCACGGCGATATGGCGCAGCCGTTTCTGGACCAGGTCGAACTTGACGGCGAGTTTCCAGGTCAGGAAATAGAGAACGGCAAGCAGGATGCCGACGGTAACGATCGCGTCGAAGACCAGCTGCCGCCGGGTCGAGCGGATCTTGTCCAGGAGGCCCAATGCCGAGATCGTGATGCTGACGCCGCCGCGGATGTCTCCCACGTTGTATCCCTGCTGCCCGTGGCACGCGAGGCAGGACGGTTCGATGACCAGGGGACGGACATACCGGAACTCGGGCTGCCGCGCTGTGCGGTCGAGGACCGACATGCTTTGCGCGCCTTCGGCGAAGCGCTGCAGGGCCGTACGTTCAAAGGCATCGGGAGCGTTCTCGGGATTCAGCGCTTTCAGGCTGATCATGCGGAACTGGACGTTCTCCTGTTTTCGCGTCAGGTCGGATATCTCGCGGGTCATGATCGCGGGGTTCCTGAGCGTGAGGACCCGTCCGTCGGCGGTCCTGATGTCGGCGGGAACGCCGAGCTCCGCGAGAAAGGGGTTCGTTTCAACGCCCGGCCGCTTTTCCACGTAGACGCCGCCGTACTGCGCGTTCCAGTGGCGCGTGACGGCGATGAGATTGGCGTAGGATTCCGCCTCCTGCGTCATCGCCTGGAGGAGCAGCTCGTTCACCGCCCGGTACCGCAACAGGAAGACGGCTGCCACAAAGATCGTGACGACGACAAACACGCTGACCAGGAAGATGCGGACATCCCGAAAATAGCGAAATGGTCTGGGCCATGCTTTCATAGCGGTGGATGGCTGATGCGATCAGAATATCCTTCCGTTGTTGTCGTTTCACGAAGCCGGGGATGCGGCGCATGAACCGGCCTGGCTCATGAGCTCCTGGATCGCGGTGTGGATCCCTTTCCGGTCCGGCCCTTCCAGGTCCAGCACCCGCTGCCGTGCCGCGGAAAACCGGCCGTGGCATTCCTGCAGGACGCCGGCCAGGGCGCGCCAGTCGGCGTCCCGGCGAAAGCGGCCGTAGGCGGCGCGAAGCTCGGGAAAGAGCGATTTCCGGAATCCGTCGAGCATACCGACGAAAAACGCCAGGCTCCGTTCGTCCCGTGCGGCGACGATCCCGTCCAGCGGGCCGCCGGGAGAGGTGTCTGCAACCAGATCCTGTAAGGCCCGGAGCGCGAGCTCGGCGGAGCGGTCGCCGGCCGCGGCCAGCAGTTCCTTCCACCGCGAGCCTGCGGACACGCGCGATTCTGCCAGCTCGTGGCGAAGCAGCACCTCGGCATACAGATCGCAGAGCAGTTCAGCCTTCTCGACGAAGGGACCGGCGCCGTCACCGCCGGGGTGGACGCCGAAGGAGGCAAAGGCGTCGGCCAGCGGTGTCGGCGGCCCCGGTCGAACCTGCGTGTACTTGTCCCAGAGAAGCGCCCGGAGCGCGTCCCGGCGAAGGAAGATCGTTCGCTCCTGAAGCATGGCGGGCGCGGAGAAGAGGTCCCGCACCATTTCCCGGTCCGTGGTGATGACCCGGTGACCGTCTATCTCGCCGACGGAGCGCAACCGCGCGAGAAAAAAGGTCGGTTTCAGGTACATGCCGTAGCCCGCGCCATAGGCAAGCCCTTCTCCGTTCAGAGCGTCGTTGATCCCCGGCGCATCGAAAGGATCGTAGTCCCTTCCCCGGAAGGAAAGGTTCCGGAATCCCTCGTTTTCCAGACGGGGCCACGCCGCTTCCTTGCGCTGGATCCATGCGCTGATTTCGTCCCGGGGAATGGGAGACCAGGGTTCCAGCCCCTGCTCGGTCCGGTAAAGGTCGCGGTACCGCATGAGCAGTCCGCAGACCGAAAAGTATCCCCAGAACTTCGCATCGGACACGTCGCAGTTGTTCTTGATGGTCTTTTGCAGTTCGCTGAGCATTGCCGTTCTCTTGTATCCATTATACAGCGGAACAGGCCGTTGGGCGAGGACGGGAGGGGCGGAAGGTGGTGACGGGACGGCCGGATCAGGAGTGTTCCAGCACGTCCACGAGCTTTTTCCCGAATTCGCGCGCAGCCTCGGGCCCCACGCCGGTCACGATATTCCCATCTGCCGCCACGGCGGTGCCGGAGAGGACGGCTCCGTGAGCGGTGAGCGCTCCGGTCGAGGAGGGGAAGGCCGTTGCTTTTTTGCCCGTCAGCACGCCGGCGTTCGCGAGAATGGCGGGAGCAATGCAGATCGCCGACGTGAGCTTCTTCCGTTCGCAGAAGCTCCTGGCGAGCGCCTGGGCATGGGGATCGTCGAAGTATTCCTTTGCGCCGCCGCCGCCGACGAACACGATGCCGTCAAAATCCCCTTCTTTCACCTTGCCGATCAGCATGTCCGGTTTCACCTTCATCCCCAGCATGCCTTCGGCTGTTTCGAGGGATGAAGATGCGACGGTGACGGATGCGCCCGCTTCCTCCAGCGCTTTCCGGGGCTCGGCGTACTCTTCATCACGAAAGCGGTTCCGTGCGATGATCATGACCACCCGTTTTCCTGCAAGCGGTTTCACTGCGGCCTCCTTGACGATCTTCGTTGACGTACCTTAGCAAATACTGCTTGAAAATGCAAGATTCGAGGGGAAAAAGGCCAATCTGACCTGCCAATCATGAATCTGAGCCGGAAAAGAACCGGTCTGCTTTCATTATCTAGTGAAGAGTACAGGAGAAATGTCTGCGGTCACCTGGCATATGAAGTGCAACATGAAACAAGGACAGATTGGCAGATCATTCTTTTGGGCATGGGAAACAGGATGGCAGGGGAGCCGGATTTCCCTGGAAAGGACGGACGGATGAACAGGTATGCGAGTTTTACGGCGGCATGTATTGCGATCTTGCTGACGGTTTTGGCAATGGGAGGCTGCAGCTCAGGAGGAGGAGGGGGAGCGACGACCGGCACGGTGACCGGCACGGTCAAGAACATTGCCACCGGAAACGGCATCGCAGGCGCGCTGGTGTCCGACGGTACGGTGACCGCACAGACGGACGCACAGGGCGCCTACTCCCTCATCCAGCCTGCGGGTCCGAGAATCCTGCAGATCACGGCTGTCGGCTACGAGCCGTCCAGCAGGCAGATCGAGGTCGCCGCGGGCGGCGCGGTATCGCTGGATATGAACCTGACAGAGGCCCATGCCGATTATTGGGATTACGGAACAGCACAGCCTTCCGATACCCTGGTCCCCGCGGCATCCATGGATTATGTGATCCTTGCCTGGAACGATCTGGGCATGCACTGCGCGCAGGACGATTACTCCTCTTTTCTCATTCTCCCGCCCTTCAATACGATTCATGCCCAGGTGATGAAGCGGGGCGAAGGGCTCGTGACCTCCGGCATCACGGTGAGCTACGCTTTCCCGAAGAAGACCAATTCCGCGGCGCATACGAACTTCTGGGACTATGCGGCGAAGTACGGGTGGAACGTGGCCCCCAATATCGGGATTACCGGCACGCCCCTGAGCGGAGCCATGGCGCTCGATGCGGCAGGTTTGGGCTATATGGCCACGGGCATTCCCGTGACGCCCTATGACGACGACGGGACCTGGGACCCTTACGGCACTGCGGTCATCACCGTGACGGACACTGCAACAGGCGCTGTGCTCCAGACCGCCGAGGTCGTTGTCCCCGTTTCCACGGAACTGAACTGCAGCAATTGCCACGGTACGACGGATGCGTTCCTGAACATCCTGCAGGCCCATGACAAGCGGAGCGGCACCACGCTCGTCGCCGACCGCGCCGCGGGGACGCTGCACATATGCGCTGAATGCCACGGGGACAATGCCCTGGGTCTCGCGGGCAAGACGGGCATCAAGAACCTCTCCCAAGCCATGCATGGCTTCCACAAGGACAAGCAGTCCTTTGCCTCCGACGCTTCGATCCCCACATGCTACAATTGCCATCCCGGACCGAAGACCCAGTGCTTCCGCGGGCAGATGGAGCATGCGGGCATGGTGTGCAAGGATTGCCACGGCGATCTCGACGGAATGGCCGCGGCTCTCGATGCGGGAAGGAATCCCTGGCTCGAGGAGCCCCGCTGCGGCGCCTGCCACGGCAGCCAGTACGCGGAGAACGAGAACACGCTCTACCGGAACTCGGTCCTGAAGAACTCCCCGGACGATATGAACGTTCCGAGCAAGATGGACGGCAAGCTCTATTGCGAGGCCTGCCACAACAGCACTCACGCAGAGTTCCCGTCGACCAATGCTGCGGACAACGGCATCCCGCAGAAGTTCCAGGGAGACAGCTACTGGATCTGGAACTGCTATGTATGCCACACCGATTATATGCCCGCGCCTTCCATGCACCGGAAGTAAGGAACCGTTGTTTTCTGATTTCGATTCGGGATGGAGGAGCAGAGATTTTCAGGCCGTGACGGGCGAAAAAAAGTAGCAAATATCCACAAGAGGACGGCATGCCGTCCTCTTGTTTTGTTCTGTGTGGTTTTTTGTAACAAAGTATGTTAGTATTGAAAATACATAGTTGGCTAGTTCCCCTGTATTTTCAATAGGCTGGTTCTTATTCGGGTGAATCTCTCCGTCCGTGCAAAAAAGTTACGCCGGGGAGGCTTCCTTCGATAATTCAATACATGCCATGAATCGCGATCTCTGGATATATCTCTTTTTCCTGGGTGGTCTGTTCTTCAGCTGGCCGCTTCTCGACATATTCAAGGCATCGCTCCCTCTCTATCTCTTCACGGTCTGGATCGTCTTTATCGGTCTCCTGTTCTTCGCCTCGAAACGAACGGGCCGCAAGGATGGAGGTGGCTAGTGTTCTCTCCCTGGCTTCTTTTCCTGGTGATCCTGGGCTACCTGCTCCTGCTCTTCGCCGTTGCCTCCCTTGCGGAGTACATGGAACGGCGGGGCAAAAGCCTTGCCGCCAATCCCTATGTCTATTCCCTCTCGCTTGCCGTGTATTGCACCTCCTGGACCTTTTACGGCAGCGTGGGCCGCGCAGCGAACAGCGGCCTGAGCTTTCTCACGACCTACCTCGGCCCGACCCTCATGGCGGCATTGTGGTGGGTGGTCCTGCGGAAGATCATCCTGCTGTCCAAGGAATACCGCATTACGACCATTTCCGACTTCATCGCCACACGGTACGGGAAATCGCTCTCTCTTCCGGTCCTGGTGACGCTGGTCGCCGTGGTGGGGATCACGCCCTATCTCGGCCTGCAGCTCAAGGCGATCATGACCACCTTCGCGCTCCTCTCCGGCCAGCCGGAAGGGAGCCATGTGGCGGGCTGGGCCATCGCGCTCCTGCTCGGCATTTTCGCCGTCATGTTCGGGGCGCGGAAGCTCGATGCTTCGGAGCGCCACGGCGGACTCGTCTTCGCCGTTGCCTTCGAATCGGCCATCAAACTGCTGGCCTTTCTCGCCGTGGGCTTCTTCGTCACCTACGAGATGTTCAACGGCTTCGGCGACATTTTCCGAAAGATCAGCTCCGGACCCTATGCGTCGCTCATGAAGATCGGGCCGGGGTCGGACGCGAGCTTCCTCGAATGGTCATCGCTCACGCTGCTCTCCATGATGGCCATCCTTTTCCTGCCGCGGCAGTTCCATGTGGCCGTGGTGGAGAACTATTCCGCCGACCACGTGAAGAAGGCGATCTGGCTCTTCCCCCTGTACCTCTTCCTGATCAACATTTTCGTGCTGCCCATCGCCTACGGCGGCCTGCTGCTGGGGAACATCCCCTCGACGGCCGATTATTTCGTGCTCACGATCCCCATGAACTACGGCCATCCGCTCCTCGCCCTGATCGTTTTCATCGGCGGCTTTTCCGCGGCCACGGCCATGGTCATCGTCGAGTCCGTGGCGCTCTCGACGATGGTGATGAACAGCTTCGTCATGCCGACGCTCTGGGATCTTCGCGCGATCCGGAATTTCCGCGCCTTCATCCTGAACACGAAGCGGCTGATCATCGTGGGCCTCGTGATGCTGGGCTATGTCTTCGCCGTGTCCGTAGGAGAGTTCTACAGCCTCGTCGACATCGGGCTCAAGTCCTTCGAGGCGGTGACCATCTTCGCGCCCTCCATCCTGCTCGGCTTGTTCTGGAAGGGCGGGAACCGGCGCGGCGCCATGGCGGGGATCATCGCGGGCTTCGCGGTCTGGATCTACACGCTCTTCATCCCTGCGCTGATGCGCGCGGGCATCCTGGAACAGGGCGATCTGCTCGGCGGTCTGCTCCATACGCCGCTCCTGAATCCCCTCGGCCTCTTCGGCCTCACGGGGCTCGACCGCTGGAGCCATTCCCTCTTCTGGGGGCTCTTCCTGAACCTTTTCTTCTACGTGACCGTGTCGCTTTTCACGCGCCAGAGCGACGAGGAGACGCGCCAGTCCATCGTGTTCGTCGATTCCTTCTCTCCCCGGCAGCTCGCGGTCCAGAGCCCGCCGACAAGCACCGCCGAGATCGAGGACATCCTGGGCCAGTATATCGGCGCCGCCGAGGCGCAGGAAGTGGTGGACGAGTATCTCCGGCGGAACGCCCTCACGCGTACCGGCATTGCCGCGGAAGGATTGTACAAACTGCGCGAAGAAGCGGAGCGCGTGCTTGCCGGCGTGATCGGACCGTCGCTCAGCACCATGGTCTTCCAGGAGCGCGCCGTGCTCTCGACCGAGGAAACGCACCGCATCTCGTCCTCGATCAGGCAGATTTCCCGCAACCTCCAGTTGTCGCGCCAGGAACTGTCGGAGGCCAACCGCCAGCTGGCGCTGCTCAAGGAGTTCAGCGAAAACATCATCGAAAGCCTTCCGCAGGGCATCGCAACGCTCGACGAGTCCCTGCGCGTGACCTACTGGAATTCCTCCATGGAGTTGATCACGGGCGTCGAAAAGTCGGATGCCCTGGGCCGGCCCGCGAGCGGGCTGCTCACCTGCCTGGAGCCGAAGCTCTTCGATCCTTTCATCAAGGAAGGCGAGGTCACCTGCAAGCGGAGCTACGACCCGCAGATCGTGCTGAAGGGCCACGTGAGCAGGCTCACGGGCGCGCAGAAGGGGTTCGTCGTCGTTCTCGAGGACA
>JAKAHZ010000115.1 GCA_021814615.1 Nitrospirota bacterium
GGGCACGCCGGTAAAAGCCTGGCGAAACGCCCGGACATGGTTCTGCAACGTTGTCGCGCTGTAGAGATAGAAGGGCGTCCCGACGCGCTTCGCGATCGTACGGACCGGCACCCCTTCGCAGTAGAGTTCTCCGTTCTTGTAATCGAATTCATGCATATTCACGTTCCGTCGGCCGCGCTACCGCAGCGATTCCGTATAGGTCTTGTGTTCCTTCGAATGCGCGCTCTCGTTCCCGCTCTTGTCCACGGCGGTGAGCACGTAATAGTAGGTCATTCCCTGCCTGACGCTCTCGTCGGAATAGGTCGTCCGCGTCACGGGCTTGTCCGTGAGCCGTTCGTACTCCCCGCCGCTCTTGGCCGAGCGATAGACATAGTAGCCCGCCAGATCACTTTCGCGATTCTCGTTCCAGGTCAGGAACACCCTGCCGATGCCCGGAACGACGGTCACGCCCGTGGGCGGTTCCGGGGGCGTCCTGTCCTGGGGCGAGGCGGCGACCTCAGCGGACAACGGGCTCTCCCGCCAGGGTTCGACGGGACTGGTCACGGCGCGGACGCGATACGAATACTGCTTGCCGTTCTCGACGGCTTCATCGCGGTACGTCGAAACCGCCAGCGGCACCGGATTCAGCGGCGCGGGCTCCACGCCCCCCGTCCCCGTTCCGCGGTACAGATTGTATCCGATGAAGCCGGCATAGGGCTCTCCGTTGGTCAGCCGGGTCACCGGCTCCCAGGCGAGAACAACGAACCCGTCGCCTGCCGTTGCGGTGAGCCCGTGGGGAGCAACCGGCGACGGCTCGGGCGCGACAAGAACCTCCCCGGAGTAATCGCTCGCGCTTCCACGGAGGCCGTAGGCGCGGACGCGGTACCCGTACCGTTTTCCGTAGGAGAGCCCCGTATCGGTCCAGGTGACCGTCCCGCTCCGGACCTCCGCCGGCGCCGGATCGGCTACGCTGATCTGCGCGACCTGCTTAAGTCTCGAGCGCCGCTCTTCCCTGCCGATCTCCCCGCGGAACACGCGGAACTCGGTGATCGCGCCGGGCGGCAGGTTCTTGCCTTCGCTGTTCCTTTCCGGAATGCGCCAGGACAGGACAACCGTCGTGTCCTGGAAAGCCGCCTTGAGCCCCTGCACCGCCTCCGGCCGGGGGCTG
Source organism: Nitrospirota bacterium (assembly GCA_021814615.1). Classification (GTDB taxonomy): domain Bacteria; phylum Nitrospirota; class UBA9217; order UBA9217; family UBA9217; genus JAKAHZ01. Next base: position 1,148 of record JAKAHZ010000115.1, read on the forward strand.
TCAGGGATCAGGGGGTCCGTCTTCCTCCCGCAGGAGACGACGGCCAGCAGACAGATCGGCAGAACCAGCACGGCACAGAGCCAGCGAACACGGGTCATCATGGCAAGCAGTCAATAGCGGCGGCGGGGCCGGTTTCCGGACCGCGCAGGCTAACGCCCTGCACGGGCAGGTCCTGAGCTCGGCAACAGCTTCTTCAGCTGCGCCAGCCGGCTCCGCACATTCGCCGGCGCCGTGCCACCCGCCGAGGTGCGCCGGCCCACCGATGCCTCCACCGAAAGGGCTTTGTACACATCGTTCCTGATGAGCGGCGACAGTTTCCGGTACTCGGCGAGCGAAAGGTCCATGAGCCCGCACTCAAGCTCGATCGCCCGAAGGACGGCGCGGCCGACGACCTCGTGGGCCTGGCGGAACGGCAGTCCCTTTCTGACGAGATAATCGGCGAGATCCGTGGCGGTGATGAAACCGTCCTCCGCGGCATGCCGCATGGCGCCGCGATGAACCGTCACGCTGTTCAGCATGGCCGCCACCACTTCCACCGTGGCGCTCACCGTGTCCGCCGCGTCGAACAACGGCTCCTTGTCTTCCTGCATGTCGCGATTGTAGGCAAGCGGCAGCCCTTTCAGGATCGTGAGGAGCGCCATCAGGCTGCCGACGACCCTGCCCGTCTTGCCGCGCGACAGCTCGGCGACGTCGGGATTCTTCTTCTGCGGCATGATCGACGAGCCCGTGGTGAAGGCGTCGGCGATGGTGATGAACCCGAACTCGGCGGAGGACCAGAGCACCAGCTCCTCGGCCATCCGCGAGATGTGGATCATGATCTGGCTGCAGGCGGCCACGAACTCGACGGCAAAGTCCCGGTCCGACACTGCGTCGAGGCTGTTCTCCGACAGGCCGTCGAATCCCAGGATATTGGCGACGAATTTCCGGTCGATGGGGAGCACCGTTCCCGCCAGCGCGCCCGAACCGAGCGGCAAAATGTTCACGCGGCGGTAGCAGTCCAAAAGCCTCCCGCGGTCGCGCTCGAACATCTCGTAGTACGCCAGGAGGTGATGGCCGAACAGCACGGGCTGGGCCCGCTGCAGATGCGTGTAGCCGGGCATGACGGTGTCCTGCTCCCGCACGGCAAGGTCGACGATCGTGCGCTCCAGGCCGAGCAGGAGTTCCCGGAGCTTCAGGATCTCGTCGCGCACGTACATGCGGATGTCGAGGGCTACCTGGTCGTTCCGGCTGCGCGCCGTATGGAGCTTGCCGCCCACCGGCCCGATCTTGCGGATCAGCCGGTGCTCGATGTTCATGTGGATATCTTCGAGCTCGGTCCGGAAGGGGAACCGGCCGGCGCCGATCTCTTTGAGGATATCCTTCAGGCCTGCGATGATCTTGCGCGCTTCGCGGTCGGATATGATGCCGGTTTCGCCCAGCATGGCCGCATGGGCGATGCTCCCGGCGATGTCATAGGCATAGAGCCGCCAGTCGTAGGGTATCGAAGCCGTGAACTCCTCGACGAGCGCGTTCGTCGCTTCGGTGAAACGGCCGCCCCAGGGTTTTTTCGCTGTTGCCGCCGGTTTGGCGACCGGGCGCTTCTTTGCTTTTCGCTGTCTCATTGGTTTAATCGCTGCAGAGGGAGGAGAGGAGGAAGGTACGAAGGCAAGCCACAGCTACGTCCTTGTTCTTTCCTTCCCTCTTGCCCTCCTTCCTTACTGCGTTCCTTCCGCTTTCTTCCCCTCTTACGTTCGGGTCCTCGCTCCTGCCCGCAGCCGGAGCGCATTCAGCCGGATGAATCCTTCGGCGTCCTTCTGGTTGTACACCCGGTCCGCCTCGAAGGTGGCCAGGTCGGGATTGTAGAGCGACACGGGCGACTTTCTGCCCGCTACGTCGCAGTTCCCCTTGTAGAGCTTCAGCCGCGCCGTACCGGTCACGTTCCGCTGCGACTCGTCGATTGCCGCCTGCAGCATCGTCCGCTCCGGAGAGAACCAGTATCCGTAGTACACCAGCTCAGCGTACTTGGGAATAAGTGTCTCGCGGAGATGGAGCACTTCACGGTCCATGGTGATCGACTCCACGGCCCGGTGGGCTGCATGGAGAAGCGTGCCGCCCGGCGTCTCATAGACGCCGCGGGACTTCATGCCCACGTACCGGTTTTCCACCAGATCGACGCGGCCCACGCCGTGGCTGCCGGCGATGCGGTTCGCCTCGGCCAGAAGCGCCGCAGGAGCGAGACGTTTTCCGTCGATCGCCACGGGATTGCCGGCTTCAAATTCCACCTCGACGTAGGCTGCCTTGTCCGGCGCCTGTTCCACCGGCACGGCAAGGGTGTACATGTCCGCCGTCGATTCCTTCCAGGGGTCCTCCAGCACGCCGCCCTCATAACTGATATGGAGCAGGTTCCGGTCCGTGGAGAAGGGTTTGGACTTCGTGGCGGTCACGGGGATCTTGTGCTTCGCCGCGTAGTCGATCAGCTCCTCGCGTCCCTTCATCGTCCATTCGCGCCAGGGAGCCACGATCTTGATCCCCGGCTGAAGCGCATAGTAGGTGAGCTCGAAGCGCACCTGGTCGTTGCCCTTGCCCGTTGCGCCGTGGCAGACCGCATCGGCGCCTTCCTGCCGGGCGATCTCGATCTGGCGCTTGGCGATCAGCGGCCGCGCGATGGAGGTGCCGAGGAGATAACGGCCCTCGTAGACGGCATTGGCGCGCAGCATGGGGAACACGAAGTCCCGGACGAACTCCTCGCGCAGGTCGTCGATATAGATCTTCGACGCCCCGGTCCTGATCGCCTTCTCGCGGAGCGGTTCGAGCTCCTCGCCCTGGCCGATATCGGCGGTGAAAGCCACCACCTCGCACCGGTACGTTTCCTTGAGCCAGGTGATGATGACCGACGTGTCCAGCCCGCCGGAATAGGCAACGACGATTTTCTTGATAGTGTCAGTCAACGGCAACCTCCAGCCGAACCCGTCGATGGTCATCAGTCGGAGACCACGAAACCCGACCGACGACTGCCTGACTGTCGACCGCTCTTGACTATTTCCCTTCGACGATCTTCACCTTCATCTCGATGCGCTCGTTCGGATTGTCGTTCGCATCGCGGGGCTGGGAAACGATCTTGTCCGCCGATTCCATGCCGCTCACCACCTCGCCGAAGACCGTGTATTGCTTGTCCAGGAACCGGGAATCCTTCACCACGATGAAGAACTGGGATCCCGCGCTGTCCGGATTAGCCGCGCGCGCCATGGACACTACCCCGCGCACATGGGGCTTGTCGTTGAATTCCGCCTTGATGGTATAGCCCGGTCCTCCCGTGCCGTAGGCCCGCCGCTTGGCCGGATCCTTCGACGTCGGGTCGCCTCCCTGGATCATGAACCCGGGGATGACCCGGTGGAAGACGGTGTTGTCATAGGTGCCGTTCTTCGCCAGATCGATGAAATTCTTCACATGACCGGGAGCAACGTCGGGAAAAAATTTGATCGTGATGTTGCCGAACTTCGTCTCGATGATTGCCTGCGTGTCAGCCATTTTTTTGATCTCCTCTTTCGTTACCGTGATGTTCTTGAGCGGCGGCATGCCGTACTGGGCGAAGGCTACAATGCCGACAGACAGGGCAAGAGCAACCGCGATTGCGATGCGGAATATCCTCATGACGATTTCCTCCTTGGGAGCAGACGGTCGAGGGACGGTGAAATATATACTTACCAGAATCCCTGGGGGAAGTCAAACAAAACCACGGACTTAGGACAAGGAGCGAGGCGGGAAAAAGCGGGACAACAGCCTAAAAGCTGGTATACTGGGAAGCAGGCCGGAACCACGGAGGAAGCGCACGATGAAGGATCGGGAGCGGCGTGATTTTATCCGGGTCCCATTCCGGACGAGCGCCACGATCAGGACGCCGGACCGCACGATCTGGTCCGACAGCACGCTCGACGTCAGCATGAACGGGATCCGGATCCGGACGGACGAGCCGGCGCCTGACGAGGGCGTGACCTGCGAGATCGAAATCATCCTCTCCGACGAGCACCCGCCGGTGTACATCGAAGCGCGGGGAGTGATTGTCCGGTTAGGGCCCGGCCAGATCGCCATGAACTTCCTGGAGATCGACGTCGACGGATACGAGCACCTCGGCAAGGTGGTGGTGAACAATGCCGCTGATCCCGCACACGCCGAAGAGCAGATCGCCGCGCACTGGGGCATTCTCCGCAATCCGAAGGGCTAGGAGCAAGCACCCCTCCGCTGTTCGAAACCTGCCGCTTCTCTCTCTCAGGAATTATTGCAGAACGGTGAGCTCGCCCCGGTCCATGCGGAAACGCTGCCTGGCCCGGCCTGCCAGATCGGAATTGTGGGTAACCATGAGGAAGGTCGTTCCGCGTTCGGCATTCATGCGCAGGAAGAACTGCATCATCTCCGACTCGGTTTCCTCGTCGAGGTCGCCTGTCGGTTCGTCGGCAAGAATGAGCTCGGGCTCGTTCATGAACGCCCGGGCTATGGCGACGCGCCGCTGCTGGCCGCCCGAAAGCTGGGAAGGATAAGCGTGAAGCTTGTCCCCGAGCCCCACAGCGCGGAGCAGGTCCTCGGCGCGGCGCTCGTGGCCCGCTGCAGGCTTGGAGTGAAACGCCGCAGGAAGCAGGAGGTTCTCCCTCGCCGTCAGCACGGGCAGGAGGCTTGCGGACTGGAACATGAACCCGACCTTCTCACACCGGTATTCCGACAGCCGGTCGCTGTCCCACGCATAGACGTCCTGGCCGTTGAAGAGCACCCTGCCCGCCGTAGGGCGCACCATGCCGCCGATGAGCGAGAGGAGCGTCGTTTTCCCCGAACCCGAGTGGCCCACGATGGAGACGAACTGGCCCCGTTCCACGGACGTCGTAGCGTTCCTGACCGCGGCGATAGTCGCGCTGCCGACCGGATAGTCCTTGACGATGTTCTCCAGAGCGATTTGCGGCATGGTTACTCCGTCTTGATCACCAGCAGCGGCTCCAGGCCCTTCAACCGGCGGACCGGGCCCAGGGCGCCGAGGACGCAGATAAGCGTCCCTCCCAAAAAGCTCACGAGCGCAATCACGACGCGCTCCGTCAGGGTCAGGCTCGTGGACAGCTGTTGCACGATGGAAAAGGTGCTGGAAAAAACAGCGGACAGCGCGGACCCGGCGAGAATGCCCAGCAGGCTACCGATCACGCCCACCGTCAGCACCTCGATGAGATAGAGCCGCATGATGTGCGACTCCTTCGCTCCGATCGCCCGCATGATCCCCACTTCCTTCGCCCGCTCGTTGGCAATTGCCGTGAAGATCGCCCAGACAAGAAAGAAGGACATCACCGCCGCGAGGATGATGGTCATCGTGAAGATCCTGCTGATGTCCTTGAGCGCCGTAATGACGTTCCTGCCGATGTCGCGCCGCGATACCGCGTCGGCCTCGATGATCGTATCCTCGACCTTGGCCGCAATCCGCGAAGGATCGACGCCGGGCTTCACCCGTACGAAGATGATCGAAATGTCGGACGGCTTGAGCTTGCCGGCGGCGCCGCTCTTGATGATCTGGTCCATGTTGTCCAGGGTGATGAACACGGCGTTGTCCAGCCCCGTGCCGGTCTTGTCCAGGGAGCCGACGAGCTTGAACTCATTGCCGAAGAGCTTGCTGTTCACGTCCACAAGCCCCAGGCGGATGTTGAACGACGATTCTGCGCCCGCAACGGCCTCGCCTTTGGCGAGGGGGCGCTTCAGCTTCTCGGCGAGCCAGGGCTTGATGATGAAGTCCGTTTCGGGATTGAAGGCGACCACCATGGCCTCGGGCACGGAACAGCACATGGTGGAAAGCGTTACCAGGTAGATCTGCTCGGTGACCACCGCCACGCCGTCGATGGCCCGCACCCGGTCCAGGATCGAGCGGTCCATATAGAAGGACTTGGTCTGGTTCTCGAGCAACACTTCCTCGGCCGCGCCGCGCGCATTGTTCGGGACCACGATCAGGTCCGCGCCGAGCCGCTCCGACGTGCGCTTGATGCTTCCGTTCACGCGCTGAACAAAGGAGATCGAGAATACCAGGGCGGACACCAGCAGCGCGATGGCGAAAATCAGGATCGCGGTGCGAGCGGGTTTGCGCCGGACGTTTTTGAATGCGAAGGTGACGAGGGTATGCATACCAGCAAATGAAGGAAGGCATGCCTGATGTTCCGCAGCATGCCACGCCCCATCATACCGGGGGCGATCGGTGATGTCAACGTGCAAAAAAATCCCCCTGCAGCTGTCTGCTGCAGGGGGATTGACGGGACAGCGCTACATTTACTTCTTGTAGTTGGCGTCGAGGCCGCAGAGCACGGCGTTCTTGTCGCCCAGGCCCACGCCCTTGTGGCAGCCCAGGCAGGTCGATACGTTCTTCTCGTAGAGCTTCTTGGCGGAAGCGTCATAGAGCATGAACACGCCGTCGGTGATGTCCACCGTTTTGCCTTCCTTCTGGATCGGCTTGCCTTCCACGTCGCAGCCCTCGGTCACGTTGCGGACCGTGAGGAGCGCGAACTTGTTGTCAGGCGTCGGCATGGCGTCGTGGATCTGGGCGCCCGGAGGCATCATCTTCTCATCCACCTTTGCGAGGGTCTTGGCATCGACCACCCAGAGGCGGTCGCCGGCGGACTGCAGGATGTGTTTGCCGTCATGGGTGAAATACTGCCGGAAGGTGATGGTCTTGTCCGGCTCGCCCTTGAGCGTGGCCTTCGCGACCTGCTTGAACTTGCCCTGCTCCAGCGCGGCCATGTCGACAAGCACGAAATCGATGTCGCCCGTACCCTTGCCTTCCTTGGCCTGGTTCAGGACCAGGAGGAACGTCTTCAGGTCGGGCGAGTTGATGCCGTGCGTGAACTTGTAGGTGCCCTTGGCATAACCCAGGTCGCTCACCCAGACGCGGTGCTTCAGGGACATATCCTTCTTGTCGATCACGTCCACGTAGCCTTCCTGACCCATGAACACGGGCATGTAGAAGCCCTTGCTCTGGCCGGAAGCGCAGTAGGCCGGTGCTTTTTCCGCCGGCGCCTTCGGATCGGGCGTCAGGGCCACGTCCTGGAGGACCTTGCCGTCCTTGAGGTTGGTCTTGCCCACATGGATCTTCTTGTTCTTGTCGGGCACGTAGGTGGACCAGAACATCGTGTTGGGATCGTTCACGTCGATGCGCGGGTCATGCGTTGCATACTCCTTGTCGCCGATCACAACGCGGTCGAGGTCCTTGATCTTCACCGGAGCCTTCTCGTCGCTCGGGTCGATCACCACATCAGCCTTCGCGAAATGTCCGCCCATGCCTGCCACATACACCACTGCCGAATAGGTCGGCCCGGCGGCGACAGCCACCGGGACGGTCGAGGTGGGAGCGACAGCCGTGAAGGCCAGGTAGCCCGTCACTACGACAGCAACAATTCCGATCAATGCCAGAATCTTTTTCATAATGCGTTTCCCCTTTCTCGCGTATGGAATATCGAATGCAGATAGCTCTTTCAACGGAAGTTGATGGCGCCTGCGGCGCTTGCGATGGTTGCCCGTCTCACCTCCTTGGATTCGTCAAATGGGAAACAACGTTCGACATATTCTTGGATTTCGTCTATCGCCCCGGCCGCACGAACCGCACGGGAACGTCCTTGCGGCCGGACCGCTCGAAGGTCAGGGAAAGGACCAGCTCCGATCCCTCGGCAATCGTTCGCGGCATGTTGAACAGCATAATATGGAGCGCACCGGGCCTGAGATCCACCAGGCTGCGGGAAGGTATGGCGAACCGCTCGACCTTCACCATGTGGTTGTTCTTCACATCATGCAGTTCGATGATCGCGCCCGGGATGTTCGCCGATACCGCCATCAGGGAATCCCGCCCGCCATCGTTCCGGATCTTCATGAAGACCGATCCCGCCCCCACAAAGAGACCGGAGAGGGTCGCGTAGGGCTCTTCAACCGAGATCTTCGGAGGCTCCGGGGAACAGGCCGCCAGGAGCAGCGCCGCCAGAATCGTGATGAACGTTCGTCGGCGTCTCATATAATGACGCCTGCGACGCTGGGCAATCGGGAAATCCATATATGCGCGATATCAAGGAAACAGCACAGAAAGATCGATCATGGTCTGTGCCGAAGGTGTTGCATTGTAGAACAGCGTTTGTCGGCAGTCAACGTAAAATTCTAGCTTGAGATATTCCGCAGCGGCTTTCTCCGGCCCGCGGGTTGCGAGAGAACGCAACCGCGCGTCCTTGCATTCCCCGTCTGGTCTGGTACAATCAATGTATTCATGCCCCGGATGAACCATCACGAGAAAGGAGTCGCACCCCATGGTCCAGAAAGCAAGCACTACCCTGACCGATCTGATGCAAAAAGCCGTTGCACGGGAGATCCAGGTGAGCGTGCAGTACATGTGGCAGCACGTCATGGCGAAAGGCCTTGAGTCCGCCGAGATCGCCGATACCTTCGAGGACGTGGCCATCGCTGAAATGAAGCACGCGGAGAAAATCGCGGAGCGGCTCTTCTACTTCGATGTCGTGCCGACCACGAAGCCGGCGCCCATCAAGATCGTTTCATCGCTCAAGGAGATGCTCGAAGCCGATGCCGTCGCCGAAGAAGAGGCAATCGACCTTTACAAGGAGATCATCAAACAGGCGGCCTCGGAAGGCGACTCCACCACGCGCCTCCTCTTCGAGGAGATCCTCGCCGACGAGGAAAGCCACCACGACACCTTCACGACCCTCCTGGGCAAATAAGCAGTCTGCCCTGCAAACGCAAAAAAAGCCGAGGAATGATCCTCGGCTTTTTTCTTGCGCTTGATATCCCTTACAATTTCTGCGGTCCGTAGATCCGCTCCAGAAGCTTCCGGTCCTCCACCACCTTCGCATGGAGCCACGGCATGTACTCAAGCGTGACGATCCCTCCCCAGCTCAGCTCCTGCAGCCGGTCGAGAATATCCATGCAGAAACCGTCGCGGTCCACGGGCTGGTGCTTGTACGCGAATCCCTTGAGCTTCCGGTCGCGCGTCACCGCGGACAGATGCAGGTTCACGATATGGGTGAGATCGGA